>JAJQEL010000084.1 GCA_021201655.1 Erysipelotrichaceae bacterium
TCCTTAGTGAACTTTTAATTATTTATTTTGTTCACTTTAGAGAATCATATCAGTAAAGCCCATTTTCTTTTATTAAAATTTAAATATATCAAATACCTTATCATCATCAATAACTCTTGAAGTTAAAGTATTAGAATGATCAAGCATCATTTCTACTCTACTCTTTAAAGCAATATCAATAAAACGATCAATATCAATACCTCTAAGTTCAAAGAATAAGAATGGATTCTCATCAAATCTAATTGCTACTCCATATAGTGTTGCTGCTACATGCTTACACATTAAAGCCCAGTCAGGACAACTACAGAAATAATTAATTTCAGTAGGATTAGGAAATAATCCTTCATCACCAGTAAATAAATCTTTTAAATCATCAGGAAAATTACCATTAATTAATTCTTCCATATTTTCTATCTTTTGGCTACATTGTTTCATAATAGCTTGGATACGTTCTTCACTTAAACGGCTAATTCTAATTTCCACACAATATGGTGCTTTTCTATTGCCCTGGACTCTTGAGATAATCTTACCATTTTGAATCTTTAAATCAATGACTGCACCTGATAAGACATAATGCTTACCTCTAGGAAGTCTGGTTTTATAATCAGCATATTTTTCAATATTTTGACACCAGGCTTGTCCCCACCAGCTAGTAGCAATTTCATCAGAGTGAGGAACCACTGGCTCCATGACTCTGTCTTTTTTCTTAGCGTTTGTTACACTTTCATGGGCTTTTTGTCTTAGTTGTTCTGCTGTTAATTGTTCATACGTTGTTTGATATTCCCAATATCTACTCATTTATATCACCATCCAATGTTAACAAATTCAATAATTCATCATTACTCATTTCCGTAATCCACTTAGTATCTGTTGTAATGAT
The DNA here is from genome assembly GCA_021201655.1 of Erysipelotrichaceae bacterium. Classification (GTDB taxonomy): domain Bacteria; phylum Bacillota_I; class Bacilli_A; order Erysipelotrichales; family Coprobacillaceae; genus JAJQDJ01. Next base: position 881 of record JAJQEL010000084.1, read on the forward strand.
TTCATCAGCTAAAGCTTGTTTTGATTCAATCATTTTGTCAATCTTTTCTTCAATAGTTCCATTACATACAAATTTATGAACAAAAACATTTTTCTTTTGTCCGATTCTAAATGCTCTATCACTAGCTTGATTTTCTACTGCTGGATTCCACCATCTATCAAAATGAATCACATGATTGGCACCTACTAAATTTAATCCTGTACCAGCTGCTTTAAGTGATAAAACAATATAAGGAATATATTCTTCATCACTATTAAATCTTTCTACAATTTCCTGACGTTTTTTAACAGGTGTACCACCATGTAAAACAAATCCTTCTTTATGGAATATTGTTTCTAGATATTCAGACAAATAATCACAAATTTCACGATATTGCGTAAATACTAATACACGTTCTCTTTTTGTATAAATCGTTTCACATATACTCTTAAGCATCTCAAATTTACCACTTTCTCTAGCTAAATAATCGGTTTTATGTAAATATTGATCAGGATGATTACATATTTGTTTATATTTTGTCAAAGCTGATAAAATAATACCTTTTCTTTGGAAAGCAGTTTTACTATTATTAATTTGATCAATAACATCTTTTGTGAGTCTTTGATAGTAAGCCTGTTGTTTTTTAGTTAAATCAATATGATCAATAACTTCTATTTTATCAGGTAAATCACTAATAATAGATTTATCTGTTTTGATTCTTCTTAGAATAAATGGTGAAACCATATTTCTAAGTTTTGTCATATTTTGTGGTTGATAGTCTAAGGTTTTACTAAATTTTTTGAAATCATCTGATGAACCTAACAGTCCTTTATTTAAGAAATCAAACAATGACCAAAGATTTGTCAATTCATTTTCTATTGGTGTACCTGTCATCGCAATACGCATCTTCGCATTGATTTTCTTAATATTTCTTGTTTGTTTTGTTTGTGGATTTTTGATAGCTTGAGCTTCATCTAATATAAAGCAATCCCACATTGTATCATTGAGATACTGTATCTTTGATACCATCGCATAAGTTGTAATAACTAAGAAGGGTTGATGTTTTCTTAATTCTTCACTCATATAATTGGCATTCATACCATGAGCAACATAATAGTTTAAATCAGGTACGAACTTTTCTATTTCTTTAGACCAATTCCCAAGCAATGATGCAGGAACAACTAATAAAACATGAGCATTTTGATTTTGTTCAAACATATTTTCTAGAAAAGTTAATACTTGTAAAGTTTTACCCAAACCCATATCATCTGCTAAACAAGCACCGAAACCAAACTGATTCATATAATTAAGCCAGGTATAACCACTTTGTTGATAAGGTCTAAGCGTCGCATTAATATGTGGTACTTCACTTGTATTCATACGAGAAGGATCTCTTAGATTATTCACCATACTATTGAGCCATTCCCCATTAGAAATAGTCACACCATTATCAACGTCAATGTCTTCAGCTTCCATTTGTGATTGGAATGCTTCTTTTAAAGTCACTGTGCCATCATATTCTTTAACATGTTCTAATAGTTCTTCTAAACGATGATGATTAATTTCTACCCATTGACCTTTAAACCAGACAAGACCTTCTTCGTGATCCAATAATTCTTCAATCTCTTCATCAGATAACTTTTGACCATTAACTGCTAATTTTGCATCCATCTCTAATATCGCATTGAATCCAACAGTAGATGGCTCTCTATCACCAATACTAACATTAATAGAAATTGATGAATTTTTCTTACGCCACCAATTAGGAACACGACATTTAATATTGCATTTTTCTATTTCGGGAACGTTCAGTAACAGATCATATGCTTCTTTAGCTGTTAATTTAATAGGATGAAACATTTCGCCCGTTTCCATAAAATGAGCTATTAATGGTGATACTTCAGCAACTTTATTAAGACATGATAATAGTGACATTAATTTAAGCCTATCGTCTTTATATTCTTCTAATGCATATTTTAAAGGCATATGTTCTATTCTATTATTTGTTTTAGTGGCATATGATGCCATAAAAGCAAAAGGATACTCTTTATCATCTAAATCTACTAAATGAAAATAAATCCTATGGGCTACGGTGAGATCCTGAGATTTTTCTGTCAGATAATATTGTACAGTTCCTTTGTAATTTTTGATTTCTCTAGCAAAAACATCTGTTAATTGAATAAAGATATGATCTAACCAATCCCTATTGATATATTCATTACCAACAATAAACGGGATAGAATTTAATAAATAATCATAGGTATCTTCGTGTATTTCTAAGTCAATATTTTCTCTAGCTAGTTCTAATTGTGGCTGATTAGTGAGTTCTTTTATAAAAGAATCAGATATCATATAAAGATAATGAGCAGACATACTCAATTTAAACAAATCATCCCTAAAGCCCAAATAATATAAAGCCTGATATTTATCTTCTAAGAATTCTTTTTGTAATGTTAATGCTTTAGTATTATCTGTCTGATAGGTTGTATCTAAGATAAAACTCTTTTCTGTAATGATAAATTGTAAGTTTGATAAGCTATTTGTTGCCATAATGGTCACTCCCTTTGTAGGATTATAACATATTTAATGATAGAAGTTAAAAAAATACGGATATTTCTTAACTTTTTTAAGATAATGCTGATAATAATTATGTGATTATCTAGAAAATACGCCCGAACAACTAATTTCCATTTTTCATTATGTAAAGTGGAATTTAAATTTTCACTTTAGAAAGAAACAGAACGAAATAAAAATTAATTGAATAAAAAAATTCAAATGATATAATACAGTTGATGAAGGTCAAGTGATTCATAATATCACAAAGAAAGCGAAAAGGCTATGGAGTGCCATCCATAACCTTTTTTATATTTTAGTCTAAATCTGTACCTTGTGATGCAATCACTTTCTTATACCAATAGAATGAATCTTTTCTTAAACGATGCATATCTCCACTACCATCATCATGTTTATCAACATAGATGAAACCATAACGTTTACGCATTTCTCCAGTACCTGCAGATACTAAATCAATACATCCCCAAGTTGTATAAGCAATCAAATCTACACCATTTTCAATCGCTTTATCCATAGCTTGAATATGTAATCTATGATATTCGATACGATAATCATCATGAATAGAGCCGTCTTCTTCAACTGTATCATAAGCACCTAAACCATTTTCAACAACCATTAATGGTCTTTCATAACGATCATAAATCATTTCGAGATAATATTGTAAACCATCAGGGTCTAAAGCCCATCCCCAATCAGAATACGTCAAATATTCATTACGCACACCAAATGACATATTACCACCAACAACATCGTTATTTGGATGGGTCGTTACAGCTTGAGACATATAATAAGAGAATGTATAGATATCGACTGTACCTTCTTTTAGTTCTGCTAAATCTTGTTCAGTAATATCTAATTGAACATTATGTTCTTTCCATAAACGTTTAGCATATGTTGGATATTTACCAAAGCATTGCACATCACCACTATAGAAGATACCTTTTTCCCATTTAGAACGATTAAATAGAATATCCTTTGGATCACTTGTTAATGGATAATATGTAATACCACAAATCATACATCCAATTAGATAATCAGGATTTATTTCATGACCAATTTTAACTGCTCTTGCACTAGCTACATATTGATAATGAAGATGCTGATAAGCTTCCTGATATGCTTCGTCACTAGCATCGTCAGGTAAGAAATTAATCGTATTATTGATTTCATTGAATGTTAACCAATATTTTACGAGTCCTTTGTATTCTTTAAAAATAGTAGTGACATATTTTTCATATAAATCAATATAGATTCTATTTTGCCAATCGCCATATTTTTCTTCTAATGCTAAAGGTGTATCAAAATGCCAGATAGATACTAATGGTTCAATACCTGCATTTTTTAATTCTGTAAAGACATCTCTATAGAAATCTAATCCAGCTTGATTAGGCTCATCTTCTTCACCAGTAGGATAGATTCTAGACCAGGAAATAGATAATCTAAACATTTTAAATCCCATTTCTTTTAGTAATGCAATATCTTCTTTATAATGATGATAGAAATCAATCGCATCATGATTAGGATATAATTCATCATCAAATACTGCAAAATGGGCACCTTCTGGTAATTTAAATCCTCTATTAGGTAATTTTTGTTTATTCCCATCTTTGTCAATAAATGTTACCATACGAGGCGTATTAACAGTTCCTCCAGTTGTGACATCAGTACGAGCCATACCTCTTCCATCTACGTTCCAGGCACCTTCAGCCTGATTGGCAGCAATCGCGCCACCCCAATAAAAATCTTTACTAAAACTCATCTTATATTAATCCTTTCTCTTCTAAATCTTTTAAACAATGGGCAATACCATTATCATTATTAGATAAAGTAATATAATCACAACGTTCTTTGACTTCTTCAACAGCATTTCCCATTGCCACACCTAAACCACAATATTCAATCATTGATAAATCATTATAACCATCACCAAAAGCAATCGTATCTTCTTTATCAATACCTAATTTATCAAATAAATGAGTTAAAGATGCTGCTTTATCAATACCTTTATCAACACATTCAATAAAATATGGATCAGAACGATAAATATTAATACGACCTTCATATGGTGCTTTAAATTCATCTAAGACTTCAACAAGATATTTAGGTTCTCCAGTAACCAATACTTTATTCACAGGGAATGTAATTTCTTTCTTAAAATCATGAACTAATCTAATAGACATCTTTGTCGTAAAACTTTCTAATTGAATCCAATGATCACCAGCATCTTCAGTAATGATTTCTGTACCATGATATGTTAATGGTGATAAACCAAAGTATTTAGCACGATCATACATTTCATGGGCAGTTTCGGCAGTGATTGTTTGACTGTAAATGACTTCTTTGGTTTTAAAATTAGAAATCTTTGCTCCATTAAATGATAAAATATAACCACCAAATTCATCCAATTTTAATTCATAGGCTTCTTTGTAAACCCCAGCAGTTGGTCTACCTGATGCCAATACTATAATAACACCTTTTTTTGCGAGTTTAATTAACTCTTCTCTTGTTTCATCTAAAATATCTTTGTTGGAATTTGTTAATGTTCCATCCAGATCTAATGCAATTAATTTATACATGTTAACCTCCTCATTAATTTTATTATATAAGAATTCCCTTGATTATCAAAGACAAATCTAAAAAAAGGGATTATTTTTTATAATCCCTGTTCAGTTAGTTCTCTAGCAACATCATCTTTAATAGTAACACCTTCTGCTTCAAGCTCAGCTATTTTATCTGCAAATTGAGGTAAATACTTCTTGTGGGCAATGAGTAATTCATCTAATACACGTTTCGCATCTGCTCCTGCCACAATTTGTGGATTTAATGTAAACGCCTGTAAAGCCAAACCATAATTACCTGTTACAGCTGCTTCTTCCACACATAATTCCATATTCTTCATACATTGTAGCCAACCTCTTTCTGCTGGTTGTAAAGGTCCAAAGGCAATCGCCTGTGCTCCTGTAATACCCACATGAGCTGAAACTTCAACAGCGACTTCTGGTGGTAAATCAGGAATGGCACCATTATTTCTGGTTGTTAAGACAATATGTGTTTGTGAATTATTATAAATAGAAGCAATTGTTTCACAAGCAGCATCGCTATAATGGGCACCACCACGTTTTGTAAGTTGCTCCGGTTTATAGTTTAAAGCAGGATCTTTATATAATTCAAATAATTCAGCTTCAGTTTGTTTTACTTGCTCGGCACGTGTTCCAACAGTATTAAATTCTTCTATCGCATGTGCTAACATTTCTTGTTCACGATAATAGTATCTATGATATCCACAAGGAATCGTTTTCATTTCATCTAATTGTTCTTTAAAGTATGGCACATCAAAGATATTAGCTGGTCTACCTGTGTCCTCAGTTTTAAACATCGCATCAATAATATCCTGAGTTACTTCTTTGCCTGTTTCATCAAAAACTTTATGCCAATGGAAATGGTTTAAGCCTGCAAATTTATAAGTTAATTGTTCAGGAGTTTTACCAATAGTAGCTGGTTCGTTAAGTATAGCATTAACAGGTACATTACATAAACCAACAACCTTTTCCCAATTACCATATCTTAAAACTGATTCAGTGACCATACCACTAGGATTTGTAAAGTTAATCAACCATGCATCAGGACATAATTCTTTCATATCTTCCACAATACTTAAAATAACTGGAATTGTTCTAAAAGCCTTAAACATACCTCCTGCACCATTTGTTTCCTGTCCTAACATACCATATGATAAAGGAATACGTTCATCTTTAATACGCGCATTAAGTAATCCAACTCTAAATTGTGTTGTGACAAAATCAGCATCAGGTAAAGCTTCTCTTCTATCTAAAGTTAAATGAACTTTCACATCATAAGGAGATGCATCCCACATACGTTGAGCCATAGCCCCAACGATTTCCATTTTTTCTTTACCTTCTTCTATATCAACTAACCAAATTTCTTTAATTGGAAGCTGATCATATCTCTTAATAAATCCTTCCATTAATTCAGGTGTATAACTACTTCCACCACCAATAGTAACAATCTTAACTGGTTTCTTCTCCATGTAATCTTCCTCCTTTAATTGTCTATATTCTACATGATTTTTTATTTGATAAAAAGTCAATTATATTGTTTTTTGTACTAAGTTCTTTTTAAGTACCATAAAATCATTATTTTCTTGAAACATTGTACCAATGTGATATGATAATAAAGAGGTGACCATCATGCTTATTCAACAACAATTATCACAAATAGAATTAACAGCTGTTGAAAAAACAATAGCTCAATATTTATTAGATAATAATATTAATATCAAGAATGAAAATGTAAGACAAATCGCTAAAAATTCTCATACATCTCCTTCTTCAGTCATGCGTTTATGCCAAAAACTTGGCTTTCAAGGATTTAGTGATTTTAAGGAAGCATACATCGAAGAACTACAATATATTGATTCTCATTTTCAAAACATTGATCCAAATTTTCCTTATGATAAAAATGATAAAAATACTGTTATTGCTTCTAAATTAGAATCACTCTATGAAGAAACACTCAAAGATACATTATCTCTTATTCATCATGATTCCCTACAAAAAGCCACTAATGCTTTAAACAATGCTTCTATCATTTATATATGTACAGGTGGTGTTTCCAGAGAAATGGCGAATATCTTTAAAGAGAATATGTTAAAAATAGGTAAAACAGTCATTATCTATTCACATATGAATGATGTTTATGTCAGTACCTGTTATTGTGATCAAAATAGTTGTTTCTTAATGATATCTTATTCAGGAGAAACACAATATACTATTAACGTTGCTAAAAAACTCAAAGAAAGAAATATTCCTATGATCATTATTACATCCTATGGTAATAATACCTTATCTCAATACTCTGATTATCAATTATACATATCCACAAGACAAAGACTGATTACTAATTTAGGTAATTTCTCTATTAATTTATCAATTCATTATTTATTAGATGTCTTATATGCCACTTGTTTTCAAACGCATTATGACGAAAATTTAAAAAATAAAATTGCCTATTCTAATGAAGTAGAAACAGGCAGGAAGTCGTCAAATCCAATACTTAAAGAAAAATCATAACAATGATTGTCTTAAAAATATCATAAAAATCAAGAATATCGCTATAAAAGCCAAAACAACTACACAACCAAATACAACATAAAAGATATTTCTAGATAATTGTTGTTTTCTCACTCTTTCAATAATGAAATCACCATCAGATTCTTCATAAAAATTAATAATAATATCCTTAGGATGTCCATATCGTTCGATACAATCCTCATAACTCATATGAGGATTATTTTGTGTTTCTTTTTCAATTAATATTCTTAAATTATCGTAATAATGCTTTTCTTCAGCAAAATCAGGCAATAAACTTTTAATATCTTTTAAATATCTATTCACATCCTTATTCATAATTATCTTCCCCTCTATCAATGATTTTTCTTATTTTCTTATCCCATAAATCATATTCTTCAATCATTTGTTTCAAATATTCTTTCCCCGATTCTTCAATATGATAATACACACGTATTTTGCGATTAACAATTTCATCATGACTCGTAATATAATTATTTTCAAGCATCTTATATAAACATGGATATAACGATCCTTCTTTTAAATCAATCACATTATCAGACATCTTTTTAATCGTACTCGTTATTTCATAACCATAACAATCCTTTTCCAATAATACAGATAGTATAAGCATATCAAATTTAAAATATATATTCTTCTTAGCCATCTATCTAACCTCACTTTATGATATTATAACATTTTATTATATAAAAATATATACCTTTAAAACTATGTATAAATTTATTGATATAATAATGAAGATATGCTACAATAAAAATAGGAAAGGATGATTGATCATGAAAAAACGTTATTTTGTATTTCCGTTAACATTTTTAATCTTTATTATCTTTAATACCATGATTTGTTTTTTTGATAATATGAAAAATCCATACAATATTATGCCAGATTCTGTTTTCTATGATTATTTTATTCGTGGTGGTTATTATATTTTTATTGGTATTGCAGCAGTGTATGTTATCTTAAAGTATAAGGAAATATCATTACAAGAAGCTATGATTTATAGTTTATCTATCTTAGGGATTCTTTTACTTCATATTCCATTATATGTTTTAGCATTAATGAATGATTCATATATTATTATGAATATTCTTATCAGTAATACTCTACTAATTCTATTATTCTTATTTGCGATAGGTGCATTTGTGTATATCTTTAAACTTATTTCAAAAGATCAATCCATATCAACATATGAGATGGTTAATTCCACTAATAAAATACATATTCAATATTTACTATATCCACTTATTTATTTAGCTGTTAATGTATTTGTTTACATTTATTCAACCCATCATAAAATACAAATTCAAATATCCATATTTGATGCTGTTTTCTATAATTATATCCTTATGGGTATGCATATGATATTTATTGGTACTCTTATCACTTATATTATCTTAAGATATAATAAAATAAATATTAAAGATTGTATTATCTTTATCTTATGCTTTTTGATAATTCTATTATTCCATATACCTTATTATAAAATCTATATACACTATACTGTTGAATATGATCTACCTACTATAGGTATGATATTAGGGATTGCTGTTATAACAATAATATCAAAATTTATCATAAGAAAGAAGGTATCTTAAATGAACAATAAATTAATAAAGATGCTATTTATCATTACACTTGCTATAACATTAGTGGGATGCAACGACACAACAAATGATACGGATATAAAAGCTATCTCTGCAGTCGAACCCAAAAGTGAAGAAATAACTGAAGAAGCCACAACATTATGGAATAATACTTATAGTGATCTTATCAATGCAGGCTATTTTAAAGAAAGATCAGATTATGATTATTATGAAGTTTTCTATGATAATACTCATGATTCATTTTATGGTATTTATGTTTCAAAAGGTTATATTTTAAGATTAACAGGTATCAATGAAGATGAAAAATATTATGTGGATATTATTGATGTCGATGAAAATGGCAATTCTATTGAATATGCTGATACAGTTTCTAGAGAAACAACATATGGTGATATAACAGATACCGAAGAAATGAAACATTATATTGATGGTGGTTTAGAATATTTTTTAAATATTATTACAATTAATAATATCGTTAATGGCGATTCTAGTTATACTTTAAAAATGTGTTCCTCTACGACTCTAGATGATTATACGGTCATATTTATTAAATATATTTATAACTACGCTTATATAAATAATTCTCATATAATTAGTGGTTATCGTATATTCCTCAAAGATGATCACGTTGAACAAATACAAACAATTAATTATCAAAGTGATGATTATAATGATTATTATCTTGGCGATACATTTAATGTATATGATATTGGAGCAAAATCTAGCAGTGATTTTGACTTTGATGCCTATAAAGAAACATATTCATCTTTTGAAGGCATTAGTAATAGTGAATTTAATGAAAAATTTAAAGCATTAGAATAGGAACTATCAATAACGATAGTTCCTTACTTTTTGTAGTAACAATGGTATGATCATTTCTAATATAAAAGATGTAACAATGATAAATATAAAATATATAGGTTGAGGACTAATGATAAGTGGTACAATATATATTTTGACTACAACTTCAATAAGTATCCTTAATATAATACATGTACATAATGCTAAAATAACAAAACTTTTAAAATATGTTTTTTGGATGATATGTTGTGTTTCTTTAAATGTCAATCCTAAAGATGATAAATAATATCTTACATTTGTTTCTTCTTTTATCATTAAATATTTTAAATAAATATAAAATGCATAAATGATTATAACAATTGAAACAAAGAATACCACTAAAATATTTTGATTATCACTGCTTAATATTGTTATAGCAGAACTATTGGCATATTCACTATTTACTCTAAAGCCCAACTCTTCAATGTCCTCAATAACAGATTGCATATGTGTCAAATCATCCACTTTAACAACAACACTATTAGCACTCCAAGGTGAATATGTATATTGACTAGACTCAGATGAATCCATATACTTTTCAAATTCCTCTGGTACATGATTATAAAAACATACTCTATAAACAATACCATCATCTTCAACCATTTCAACTATTTCATCATTATCTAAGTTAGCATTTTCATCAACTGATAAAGAATAATAAACATATCCTTCTTCAGGTAAGTATTCATCAATATATTGTTGATAAACACTAGTTTCTATAAATATTGAATAGCTATCTTCACTATCAGTATTTCCTACATTATAGAGTGTTTCATCTTCATCTAATACACCTTTGATTGGCAATGTTACATTTTTAATATAGAAATATATCACGTTTACATCTTTATCATCATATTGTCCATTACCAGCAATATTATATTGAGGAATATATAAATTAAAGGATAAATATGGTTGATTAAGATTTGATGATTCACTTTGTTTTAATAACTCTTCATAAATAGATTGTGTGATAATAACACCCTCATCCTGAAACTGTATAGCTAGTCGATCTTCAATTGTTTCACTATCGTTATAACTATGATAATCTAACGATATATAATCTTCTATATATCCATTAGACATATCATATTCAGGTTTATATTCAGATATCATATTCATATTTTGATCTAATAATGTCATAGAATAGATATCCTCATCTTGATTAACATTATCATCATATGTTTCTCCTCCACCCCAATTATTAATATCTACATGAACATCTACAAATTCTACATATTCAATATTTTCAATTTGACTAATTTCATAAGATGATAATGAATATTCCAAACCTTGATAGCTATATTCATAATCAGTATCGTATTTTGGCTTATATACTAGTAATTCAGCGGATGAAATCTTGTCGATTTGACTTTGATAATCATTTTGAAAAGCTTGATAGATATGTGAAGAAAAGACTAAAACAATCATTGTTAAACTAACCATACATATCATCACTATTCTAAAGTTACGATAACCAAGTTGAATGTTAAAATGTTTATAGTTCTTCTCAACAGATTGTTGAAAAGGTTGTAATGAGGTCTCATGATATATGATTTCTTTGTTAGATACAAGCTTATAATGATTGATATCATAAATCGTATCAGCACTTTGAATTACACGTTTATCATGGGAGGCTATAATCACAATATGATTACTATGTGCATAATCCTTTAATATTTCTATAACAATCTCAACATAATTTTTATCCAAGGAGGCTGTAGGTTCATCAAGAATAAGAATGTCAGGTTGTTTCATAATAGCCAAATAAATCGCTGCTCTTACTCTTTCACCACCAGATAAGTTATGAGGGAGTTTATTTAACATACTAGAAATATGAAGTTTTGTTTCAATATTCATGTTTCGTTTATAACCTAATTTCTCATATTGTTTGATGTGCTCTGATATACGCATACCATTTAAAAATCGGGGTACTTGTTCAACAAAACTTAATTTTTCATAGATGAATTGTTTTTGCATATTTTCATCCAATGATGATAAATCCATATCATCATATTCGTAGGAACAAGGATGTTCAAATATCAATGTTTTCAAAAATGTCGACTTTCCAATACCACTTCTACCTTGAATGACTGTTAATTCACCTTTGAGAGCACTAAAGGAAGCATCCTTAAAAATCACCTTATCATTAAACTGTATATTTAAATCTCTAATAGTAAGCATCTTATTCACCTTCACTTTCACGTAATACTTTTTCCATGGTATATTGATGTAATTCTTTATATATGACTATAATTCTTTCTATAAAGAGTAGAATAAAATAAAGAATTAAAATACCTATCATAAGTAATAATCTTGATAATGAAAATGAACCTGAAACAAGGAAAACAATCAATATCGTTATAAATGTAATAATCATGGATATAAATATTTCTATGATATATTCATACAAATCCAGTTGTATAAGTTGCTTATTGAATAATCCTGAAAGACGTAAGATATTGCTTTCTTTGCGTTTTTGTAAGTGGATATGAGATATAAGAATAATATCAACGATTAAAGTTAATACAACAATAATTCCAGTGATAATAATTTGTAAAATACGATAATAGTTAATAAGAGCATTCATAACATCAATATCAATAAATGTATCATTAATTGTATATCCTTGTTTTTCTAGTTCAGTTTTACCTTCTTTTAATTGACTAAAACTATCATAAACAATTACATATCCAATATATTGATGACTTAAATTCATACTTTCATATATATCTTTCATCATATCATAACTCATATAAATGAATCGTTGTGTATTAGTAGAATAATGTTGTTCGAACGATTCCTGTAAAGCACCATTCACTGATACTTGTTTATTTATAACATATTGCGTATTTTGATCGTTAATCGTTATTTCAAGTGTTTTATCAGTTAGATTTTGATAAGCAAAATAAGTTATTGTATCCATATAGACACCATCTTTATCATTAGAAAAATAAGATGATAGATATTTATCTAAACGATTATCTTTAAAATACGGTACAATATCTATGTCTTCATCATTGATTGTAGCTATCATTTGATAGAGAGGGTAAGCATTATTTTCGTCACATGATATCATATAGTTTGTATATGTTTGATTCACATATTTACTCTCATCATTAGTAATAATAAGTTTGTTGTCAAATTGCCCTTGTAGAACTTCTAAACTATTACTTTTAGCATAATCAGTCAACAAATTAAACATGCTTCCTGATAATAAAGACAATGTTAAAATCATTATGAGAAAGACATAAATAAAACGATAACTCTGCATATAGCGAATAGCATATTCTTTTAAAAATGATGAGCTAACATCATGATGCGTTGTGCTTATTAATGGTTTGTTATTCATGTCATCTTTAATTAATTTTAAATATGTATTTTCAAATATATAAATATGATCAGCATACTCTTGAGCCATATCACTATGTGAGGCTATTACTATAGCAATACCTTCACTTGCTAAATTATTAAGTATTTCAAATATCACTCTTTCATTTTCTTCATCAAGTGATGCTGTTGGTTCATCAAGGATTAAAAGGCTTGGCTGTTTAATTAAAGCACATACAATCGATAATCGTTGTTTTTCGCCAAGTGATAATGTCATCACATTTTGATTTATATCATTATCTAATTGAACTTTATCTAGTAATTCTCTAGCTTTATCAGTGTGCATATCAATATTATTAAGTTTAGCGAAATATTCTATCGTTTGATAAATCGAATAATGTGGAAAGAAATCAATATCCTGTAAAACAAAAGATATATGATCTTTTCGAAATTGTTGAAAATCTTTGATTTCTTTGCCATCAACTTCAAAGCTAAAAGACTGGTCATCACCTATCAAAGCTATACGATATAATAATGCTGTCTTCCCAACACCACTTACCCCTTTTATCAATGTGATTTTCCCTGATGGAATGATTATTGTTTCATGATCAAGTATGAGTTTATCATATTTGATATATAAGTTACTTATTCTAATCATTATGTTTCCTCCTTGTATGTATTATCATAGCAAGTTTAATTGTAAATTATATGGAATTTATAATATTTTATATTATGCTGATATAATCAGTGTTTTTTGATATACAAAAAGATGATTTAAAAATATAAATCATCTTTTCACATGTTGTTCATACTTGTGGACATTTTATGACTATAAAAATAACTTAAATATTGTATTAATGATTAAAGAAAGTAATATTAAATAATGATGTATATTATCATTATCAAATCTAAAAATAACTATATTAGATAACATCATTAAAATACTATAGTAGAAAATATGAAATGTGACATGTTGAAAGAAAATAACCTCAACCAATCCTAGCATCACTAATAATAATATAAAACTCATAAACATATGTTCAATAATATAAAGATAATACTTATTCTTAGATAATCTTATGACTATTAGATCTTCAATCTTATAGATATAAAGAAAGCTTTGAAGTATATACATAATATCCAGGATTGTGATTCCTAACCCCATAACCAAATAATAAAAATAATGATATTCTTTATCTATCAAATAAGCTGTTGTTATATAATCAGATTCAACTTTACCAAACATATATATTAAATATATTCTTAACAATAATGAAAATAATAAATATTTATGCTTTTTAAGAAATGATTCCATTGTCTATTCGATATTCCTTATCAAATGGTATACCTTCAAGTTTTTCATGAGTACATATGATAATTGTTTTATTTTCATTATGAAGTTGGGTAATCATTTGGTAAAACTGTTGAACACTTTCTTCGTCCATTCCTCTTGTTGGTTCATCTAAATATATGATCTTTTGATTTTCCATAATAGCCTGAATAAAAGCTGCTTTTTGTCTCATACCAATACTGTATTTCTTCATAGGTAATTTTTCATATAAGTCTAAATGCATTTGTTGACATAAGGTTGCAACCTTATTTTCATCAAAGGTATTTTTGAGGTTATACAAGTATTTTAGATTATTATAGATATTATCATCTTCTATAAAGCTAGGATTTTCGATTAAAGCTCCAATATTATTTTGATATTTATTATATATGACTTGACCACTTGTAGGCTTTATTAAACCACACGCTATTTTAAGCAACGTTGATTTACCACAACCATTAGAACCAGTGATTTTAATGATTTGACCTTCTTCAATAGTGAATGATATATCTTTTAATATAGTCTTTGTTTTAAAAGTCTTATTAATATTTTGAAATGTTATCATGATTAACCTCCTATCTGTTTTTTTCTATATGTATATTTGAAGTTTATTACTATTATTAAGATATATATAATCCATGATGAAATCAATCCTACTATGCGATATTGGGCTTGTGTACCAGGTTGCAACAATGAGGCATTCAACATGCCAACAGCTATACTTTGTCCCAAAATAGGTATACCAGTTAAACCATCAATATTGATGAAATTCAAAATAATATGAATAATTTCAGCCATCATCGTTGATACAAAGTAAACTATGATTGGTGAAACCATAAACACGTAAAGGTTTTTGATATAAATACTTAATGAATACATAAATACATTAAGTAACCCTCCACCAATACAAGAAAAACCAATAAACAACATCGTATTTAATATTTGATTAGGTACTAGGTAATCCATCGTATTATAGTAATAGTAATTAACATTATCTATCAGATCAGAACTATCACAAGTCATATAATTAAATAAGAATAGAACACCATGCAGTATCATCATATAGAATAGTGATTTTAAAAATATTTCCTTAATATTATGAATCATATATTGTTTCAAGCTTATTCGAACAATACAATTCTTATCAAACTCATAGTATACTTCTTTATACTTTTCCAAAACGTTCCCAATTAAACTCAACATAATCGTCACAATAAAGAACATCGCATACATTCCCATATCCCATAGAGTCAAATATTTATCAAATATACTGCTTGCCCAATAAGGACTTGTAATCAATGTATATATACCATAAGCAATATTGAGTAATAAGTATACAACAAATACATATTTTCCCTTTTTCATGTGCTTTCCCTCCTTAAGATTCTATATTTATCATAACAAATTCATATGAAATATTTGTGTAACTAAAAAAAGATGACATCAAGTCATCTTTTATAGTGCTAAATACACCAATCCTCGTGGATTATCTAGATGATGTTCTTTTGCTAAATTTTTAAAATTCAGATCTAAATATCTTTGTCTTTCCATGGAATCTTGATTGTGTATTAAAATATCATGAATACATAAAGGATCATTAATTGTTATATGATTATTTAAAATATGATTTAAAGAATAACTTTCAAAATAATAAGTTTCTTCATTTGTCACAATATCCATATCCAAAGAATACACCATATGAATACCTTGAGTAATAAAAACACCTTTTGTGACTCTACCAATTAATACTTTTGCCGCTTTATCAGATAGTACAGTTGGATTAAAAACACGACTACATAATGATAATTTTATCTTTTCAATATCTTTATAATATATAACGTTATTATCTGGTAATAATATTTTATCTTCTAAGAAATATAAAGAGGTTTCATATTCATTATTATTAGTTACAAAATGACACTTTATCCTATCAGTTTATTTATAATTCATATAATCTTTAAAAGTTTTCATAAGACACTAGTAAAACCATTATAACAAGAAAATATGAAAAAGTTGTGTAACTAAAAAGCAGTTATTCACTGCTTTCTTCGATAACACCCATTAATTCTAAAATACGATTAAGATCATCAGTATTTGTATATTTAATAGTGATTGATTTATCATCCACTTTGATTTTTGTACGATATTTCTTTCTTAATAAACCTTCAACATATGTATATTCTTTTGGTTGAGGTTTTTTAGGTTTATTAGCTTTAGCTTCTTGAAGTTTAATACCTTTAACTTTATCTTCAACTTGTCTTACAGACATTTTTTCATCAATGGCCTTTTGAGCCAAATCCAATGCCTTATCCGTATCAATCGTAATCAAAGGACGAATATGGCCCATAGATAGTTTACCATCAAGAACATAATTTTGAAGCTGTTCAGGCATTTTCAGCAACCTGACAGTATTAGCTACATGGGCTCTTGATTTGCCAACACGTTTGGCGAGTTCTTCTTGTGTTAAATGAAGCTTTTGCATCATTGTTTGATAAGCTTGAGCTTCTTCAATAGCATTGAGGTCTTCTCTTTGAATATTTTCTAATAATGCAATTTCTAACATTTGATCATCTGTAAAATCAACAAGTATCGCTGGTACTGTTTCTAAGCCAACCATGCAAGCGGCACGATATCTTCTTTCACCAGCCACAATATCATAACCTTGTATAGATTTCTTTAATATAAGTGGTTGAAATATCCCATGTTCTCTTATAGATTGGGCTAATTCTTCCAATTTTTCTTCATCAAAATGTTTCCTTGGTTGATAAGGATTTGGTCGAATATCTGTTACAGGAATTTGTTCTTGAGTTAATGATTCAGCATTATTGTCAATGGCATTCAACATGGATTGAATATCTGTACCAGTTGCACCATCACCAAAAATAGCATCCAGGCCTTTTCCCAAACCTGTATTTTTCTTTGTTTTAGCCATTACGTTTCACCACTTCCTTAGCTAATTTAGAATAAGCAATCGCTCCTTGTGATGTTTTATCATAATCAAAAATATTTAAGCCTTCTGAAGGTGCTTCTGATAATTTAATATTTCTAGGTATTACTACATCATAAACTTTTTCTTTAAAGTATTTTCTGACTTCCTGTGATACTTCAGTTCCTAAATTAGTACGAGCATCTAACATTGTAAGTAAAACACCTTCAATTGTTAATTTACGATTAAATGTTTTTTGCGTTAATAAAATTGTATTTAATAATTGTGTTAATCCTTCCAAAGCATAATATTCACATTGTACTGGTATTAAAACGGTATCAGCAGCTGTTAAAGCATTGGTATTGAGTAAACCTAAAGCAGGTGGACAATCAATAATGACATAATCATAATTATTTTTTTCATTGTCTAAAACATATTTTAATCTTTGTTCACGTCCTGTTTTTACTTGTGATAATTCTATTTCAACCCCTGCTAAATCAATATTTGCAGGAACAATATCCAACCCTTCAACATTAGATTTAATAATAATATCTTTAAGAGGTGTACTATCAATAATAGCATCATAGACTGTTAAATCCAAAGCTGAACGATCAACCCCAATACCTTGTGTAGCATTAGCCTGAGGATCAATATCAATTAATAATACTTTTTTACCCATATATGCAAGTGCTGCTGCTAAATTCACACTTGTTGTGGTTTTACCAACACCACCCTTTTGATTTGTAACAGCTATAACTTTAGACATTCTTCAATCCTCCCACAATATATTTTCATTATTTCATCTTAGGCACAATGAGGGCACGTAAGTACCCTGCATTTCTCATTTCATTGTGTGTATTATAACACACTTCTATTAAATTTAATATATCTTTTCATGAAAATGTCGAAGCATCAAAAAAAGCTCATATGAGCTTTTAGAGTGTTTGTTCAGTACGACCAATAATATCATCTTGTGTCGCTTTTGATAAAACATTGAAGAATGCAGAATAGCCTGCCACTCTGACTATCAAATCACGATGCTTTTCTGGATGCTTTTGCGCATCAATAAGTGTATCTCTAGAAACAACATTGTATTGCACATGATAGCCATCTAAACGATTAAAGAATGTTTTGATAATCATTTCTAATTTTTCTTTGTTTTCCTCAGTTGATAACATTTGTGGCGTAACTTTTTGATTGAGGAGGACACCACCTGTTATTTCATGAGTTGGTAATTTAGAAACAGATTTAAAGACAGCCGTAGGACCATTTTTATCCATGGCATGAGCAGGTGAGCATCCTTCAGCTAAAGGCGTTTTGGCTTTACGACCGTCTGGTGTGGCCATTGTACCATAACCTTGACCAACATTGGCTGAAATTGAAGATGTTCCAGCATAACGAATACCACCAATTGGTCCACGATTATATCTCGTATTTGGATATTTCTTCATTTCATCAATATAATAGTTATAAACTTCAACAACTAAGTTATCTACTTCATCATTATCATTACCATACTTAGGTGCGTCATTAATCAACATATGTTGAATTCTTTGATTTTCTTCACTTGTAAAATCATCCTGCAAAGCATTCCAAAGTTGTGTTGGTGTAATCTTGTTTTCTGTAAACACAAGCTTCTTAATTGCAGCTAAACTATCAGCCATATTAGCAATACCAACTTGTAAACCTGAAATAAAATCATAGATAGCGCCACCTTCTTTAATGGTTTTACCTCTGCCAATACAATCCTGTGTTAAAGCAGAACATAAAACATCTGGTACATCTCTTTCCAAGGCCAAATCAATCGCATTTTCTACAATAACACTCATACGTGTTAATTCACGCATTGTTTTTTCTATGGCATGTAATAATTCATCATAAGATGTCATTTCAATAAAATGACCCCATCCTTTCACAAATCTCTTACCTGTTGTCACATCTATACCATCATTCATTGCAATCAATAATATTCTAGGAAAATTCATATAACTCATACCTGTACAACGATAACCCCATTTACCAGGTACAGCAGTTTCAACACAACCAATAGCTGAATAATTATACGCATCTTCTTCTTTAACACCTTTTTCTATAAATGAAGGAATAATCACTTCATCAGAATTAAAAGCAGGCATACCAAAACCTAATTTCATAACTTCTACACATTCATCTAAGAAAGCCTTAGGCATATTCTTATGATATCTTACTGTCAAATTAGGTTGGGTTAATCTTGTTTGGGCAACAGATTTTAAGACGAGATATGATAATTCATTAACAGCATCTTTTTTATCAGGTGTTTGTCCTCCAATTGTGACATTTTGATACATTGGACTTCCAGCACTAGAGAATGTATGAGCCTGACTTCTGACTTTATTGATAGTTAAAGTTTTGATCCAAAGATTAGATAATAATTCTAATACTTCATCATCACTGATTAAATCTAAATCTTTATCATGTTTATAATATGGATAAATATATTGATCAAAACGTCCATATGATAAAGAATGTCCATTAGATTCTATTTGTAAGATAAGTTGGATAAACCAAGTTGATTGAATCGCTTCTTTAAATGTTCTTGCTCCTTCATAAGGAACCTTATCACAAATACGGCTGATTTCCAATAACTCTGCTTTTCTTGTCTCACTAGCATCCTGAGATAACTCTAAAGCTAAAACAGAAAATCTATGTGCAAAAGTCTTTACAGCATCTATAACAATTAAAACAGCTTTATAGAATTGATACTTATCAATATTTTCAGGTATACATAAATTTAATTCTGACTTTAACTTCTTTGTTCTTTCTTCATAAGATTTTAGTCCACCTTCCAATACCTGTTGATAATCAACAGCCAAATGGGCATCTCCTGAATTCAACTTTCCTTCCATACCAAAGAAACCTGTTTCCATAAATACATCAACTTCTTCTGGTAATAATGCACCACCCTTACTTCTTAAATTATTATTTTCCCAAAATGGTGCAATTGATCTTAATTGATCCTTTGTTTCTTCAGTAATATAAAAAACATCACCATCTCTTTTTTCAAACAAATCCAATTCATTCATCACAAATTCCATGGTATATTCGGGGAAAATAGGTGCATCTCTATTAGATGATGCCTGATTACCAACAATTAAAGTATCATCTTCAATATAAATAGGCATCTTTTCTAAGATATTTTTCAACATTAAAGCACGTTTCATAACGGCAGGCTGGTTTTGATTTTCTTTATATGATTCTGTGACCAATAATGCTCTAGTAGCATCAATATAAGGTTTTTCATCTAAAACCTGATCTCTAAAGTGATTCATTCTATCTGTTAATTTTCCAAAGTGTTCAGTATTTTCCATTATCTAATCCTCCATGATTTAAGTATATCATGAATTATGATTTTGTCAATTGAAATATATTTTTATTTCATTTGAAACTTTACAACATATTATAAAAATGATATTATAAACAAAAAAGGAGTTTATTATGGAAAAAGGTCTGCTTTTTAATATTCAAAAATTTAGTATACATGATGGTCCAGGAGTTAGAACAACGGTCTTTTTAAAAGGTTGTCCTCTAAGATGCAAATGGTGCTCCAATCCTGAATCACAATTTGATTATGTACAAATACTTTATGATGCTAATAAATGTGTCCATTGTTTAACATGTCTACACACATGTCCTAGACAAGCCATCACTCATAATAATCGTATTCATATTGATACATCAAAATGCGTTGGCTGTTTATCTTGTGTGCATAACTGTTTGCAAGAAGCTTTAAGTTATGAAGGTGAATACAAGAGTGTAGATGAAGTTGTGGATGTTTGTTTACAAGATAAAGATTTTTATGAGGAGTCTAATGGTGGTGTGACGATATCTGGTGGTGAAGGTATGAGTCAGCCTGATTTTATTAGAGCATTAACTTCAAAGTTAAAGGAATATCATATTCATTTAGCGATTGAAACAACTGGGTATATCCAAGAAGATATATTTCAGGATTTAGCACCACGTTTTGATTTATTGTTGTTTGATGTTAAGCATTATGATAGTGCTAAACATTTTGTAGGTACGGGTGTTTATAATGAGCTGATTGTTTCCAATTTAAAATGGGCAATTGAACAAGATATTGAGGTTTTACCTAGGATACCAGTTATTCCTGACTTTAATACTTCATTAGACGATGCTAAAGGGATTGCATTATTATTAAAAGAAGTTGGGGCAAAACGTGTGCAATTGTTACCATTTCACCAATTTGGGGAAAAGAAATATGAATTACTCAATAGAAATTATGAACTTAAAAATAAAAAAGCCTTACATAATGAAGATTTAGTAGAATATCAACAGATATTTTTAGATAATGATATTGATTGCTTTTTCTAGAATAGATAAAAAGAAATATATCTTAATCAAGATATATTTCTTTTAATTGAGCAATCTTATTTTGATCTAAATTGAGTTCTTTTTCAAAATATTCTTCATATGAAGGATATTTTTCATGTATATTTTTAATAACCAAACGAATATTTTCTTCTTGGACAAACAATAATTTATCTATAAATTCTTTTGCCTTAAGGGCATCTGGATGTTCTTCATAGAAATGAGCAACATAAGATTTCAAATAATCATTAGATTTCATGTATTCCTTAACACCATCTTCTTCACTCATACCTAGTACCATCATAATCAAAAAAGCACTAATGCCTGTACGATCTTTACCAGCTGAGCAATGAAAATATACATGTCCATTATTTTCTAATAATATTTCAAACAATCGTTTATAAGCTGCATTATTAAAAGGCATATATTTATAACCTAATTTTAAATAATCAAGCATGGCCTTAAATTGCTTAGCTGACATTTCATCAGATAACATTTCACCAAAATCAAAACCTTCACTTTCATCAATATGAAGGGCTGAGATACGCTCATAAACTGCTTTTGAAAAATGATGATCAGGAGTCATTTTAGCTTCTTCTTCATCACGATAATCTAAAATATAACGAATACCTAAAGTATCTTCCATATAAGTTGCTTCTTCATCTGTAATTCTATTTAAAGCAGCCCCTCTAAATATCTTACCTGATTTAATTGTTTGTCCATTTTGATTTGTATAACCACTTAATTCTCTAAAATTATTAATATTTAACTTCATAATATCTCCTTTAATTTCATCATATCACCAGTATGTAAATAATAACGATAACCCTCTAATATACTTTCTAATTGTTGATAAGTATCAATTCTTGATAAAGCATTTTTGATTTGCGCCGAAGATTTTAAACCTTTCATATACCAAGGTGCATGTCCACGCATTTGACGTATAGCATTTTTTTCACCTTCCATTTTGATTAATCTTTGAGCATGACTTAAACATTGGTCAATCTTTTCATCAAATGTTGGTTCTTCTAACAAAACACCATCCTCCACATAAGATACCATTTGTTTAATCACCCAAGGATTCCCTAAAGCTGCTCTGCCGACCATCACAGCATCACACCCTGTTTCATCTAACATACGTCTAGCATCCAATGCTGTTTTAACATCACCATTACCTATCACTGGAATAGACACAATATCTTTAACTTTTTTAATATATGACCAATCCGCCTGCCCTTCATACATTTGTGAACGTGTTCTTGCATGTAACGCAATCGCACTTGCACCTGCTTTTTCCACAATTTGAGCCACTTCTACGCAATTAATAGAATGAGCATCATAACCAAGTCTCATCTTTACAGTCACTGGCTTATTAACAGCTTTAACAACGTGACTGACAATATCATATATTAAATCTGGATATTGTAATAAATAACTACCTGCATGTGCTTTTAACACCTTATTAACAGGACATCCCATATTAATATCAATAATATCACAATTCGAATGTTCATCCACAAACTTAGCAGCCATAACCATTGATTCTACTTCCCCACCAAAGATTTGTATACTTACAGGATGCTCATCTTCATCCACTTGTAACATATCAATTGTCTTTTGATTACCATAATATAATGCTTTATCACTCACCATCTCACTCACTACCAAGCTAGCACCAAACTCTTTTATCATCTTACGAAATGCCACATTAGTTACACCAGCCATTGGTGCCATAATGATTCTATTCTTTAATTCGACATGACCTATCTTCATTGTATTTCACCACATTCCATAATATAACACAATTATTTTATAAAACAAAGACAAATCAATGGTATATTAATAATCGTAGAAAGCAAAAACTACAAAGTTAATAATTTTTTCAAAAATTTTCTCTCTTCAATGACATATCTCATATCCTTATATGTCATCAAAAAGGAAACTGACAATATTCAGTTTCCTTTTATCATATTAGTTGCTTAATACAATTTTATGCCTAATTAGGCATAAAAGGATAATAATTAGACACAAATTTGCTTTTAAACTTTTTATATATTAGCTGCTCTACTTTCACCTATCATTTCCAAAATTTCTTCATCTCTAAGTTTTTTCGTATAATAACTTGCCTGTTTACCTGTACAACGACATAATCTCCTTATAGTTTCATTATTAATACTTTCATGCGTAGATAAATATTCTAAAATTAAATCTTTAGCTTTTAAATATGTTACTGACTTATCTTGAACATATTTAATACTAGATTTTAATTTATCATAAACAATAGAGGTAAACATATATACCCTTCCAGATAGTTCAATAAAATCTTCATTCTATTTCTTTCTTTTTAAATAACTATGATCATGATAAACATCTTCTAAACTAAATGCTTGCAATTCTAAATCATGTTGTTTTTTCCATTTTTTAAAATGATTATTTAAGTATCTATTTAATCCTACCATATCATTGCGATATTGTTTATATGTATCTACTAGATTTAATGGATCATTGATTTTGATTGAAGCCTTTGATAAGAAATCAAAAAATTGTGCTACATGTTTATTATTCATCAATTGGAAAGAATATGTATCTTTCTTTGTTATAATGTCCATACTAATATAATAATATACTTCAATTTTATAAAAGTTTTCATTATTTGCAGCCTTAATCATGATATCAATATGATCAATATCGTTCATCGAAATACATAAATCATCATATATGAAACAATTATTGTGAACATATAAATTGTCATATTTGTTTCTCAACTCTTCATCAATAATAATATTCACTTTTCTTCTTAACATATAATGATTAATCTTATTTGATATATCATCTAATTTATCTTTAGATAGATCTATCATTTCTTTTTTTGATTTTAAAGCATCTCTAATTGATAATTGATTATTTAATATCAATTTAATCTCATCAATAGATATTTCCATTGAACGCATTAATAATATAAATTTTAATACATCCATATCTTCATTAGAATAAATACGGTAATTATCAACATCCCTTTTTGGTTTAATCAACCCTTCTTTTTCATAAAATATCAAGGCTTGCTTAGTAATACCAAGTTCTTTCATCACTTCGCTTGTTGTCATGTTATCACCTTCTCTAACACTATCATGACGTATATGCTTACAATACAGTCAAGTATTTTTACGAAAAAAGCGTCTAAAGATGCTTAATAATTCATATATGTTCCTTTATACATATCTGTTGTTTGGGCATTGGATGTTGTAAAACTAGATGTTTTATATAAAATTGTCAATGAACTACACATATAAAACATGTAACTCATATCTTGAACATTAGTTGTATCAAAACTACCTAAATCCAAACTCTTTAATGAAACACATCCATAAAACATACGTTTCATATCTAAAACATGCGATGTATCAAAGCTAGTTAAAGTAAGACTTGTTAGTGATATACATTCCCTAAACATATCTGCCATGACATATGCGCTTGAAGTACTCAAACTCGATGTATCTAAATCTTTTAAGGTGGCACAATAGTAGAACATAAAACTCATATCAATAGCGTCACCCGTATAAAAACAATCATTGAAATCAATACTTTCTAAATTATAATATCCTGCAAATAGGTATCTTGTATCAATATTCGCATCTACTCCACCATCACCTGCAATATATAAATCATAAGGGACACTACTATCACCTGAATCATCCACCCAAGCCATGACTGATTGATCTTCATCATCAGATATATCCCAGGCATCAGTAGGTGCGTCATCTAAACTATCTAAAAATAGAACATTTTTAATAGAACTTCGTAAATATTCACTTCCAAATACTGTACAACTATACTTAACATGGTTATTCCATTCACTAGAAAAACTTGTATAAGCATCAAAACCACTAGCATCACTCATTAATACATTACCACTGCTTTGTACTGTAATTTGTTCAATATTGTTACTTTCATTACTTGAACAGCCAATTAATGTCACGCATATGAAAACTATAAATATTATTTTCAAATATTTTTTCATTATTCCTGCCTCTTTACTTCTTGAAATATATTCATTATATCACTAAATTTTAATATTGTTTATAAGAATGTTTTAAAAAATAACATAAATTACCATAATTTTTTGATATTAAAAAAACATTTTTTGGGTATATTAATAATTGTAGAAAGAATTCTACAAATTAATAATTTTTTCAAAATTTTCTCTCTCAGATGACATCTCTCCCATCCATATATGTCATCTAAAAAAATAGGAACTAACTCTCTCGCTTAGTTTCTTTTTTTGTATAAAATTAAAAATAGAGGCAATGCTATAAATAGATAGCTTACACTTTCCCCTCTATTTTTCCTCCCTATTAAAATAGATGTAAGTTATCTGGTTATTCCTAATATTAATAAACTTAGAAAAAGAAGGCAACCCCTGCCTTCTTTTTCATATCTTAAGATTTTCTTTCATAAGTTCTCCATATGATTATGATACTATAACAAGGGAGGACGATTTTATGTTAGAAATTAGACATTTATCAAAGATATATCATTCTAAAGGCATTGATGTCAAAGCGTTAGATGATATCAGTTTAAAGATTCAAGATAAGGGAATGGTATTTATATTAGGGAAAAGTGGTAGTGGTAAATCCACACTTTTAAATGTTTTAGGTGGTTTAGATACTTTTGATTCAGGAGAATTGATTATTGGAGATAAATCTAGCAAGGATTTTTCAAAAAGTGATTTTGATTCTTATCGTAATACATTTATTGGTTTTATCTTTCAGGAATACAATGTGATGGATAATTTTACGGTTAATGAGAATATTGCTTTAGCCTTACAATTACAAGGAAAAAAAAGCTGATAAAGAAGTTATTGACAATATTTTAAATGAGGTAGATTTAATTGGTTTAGGTCAAAGAAAGCCTAATGAATTATCAGGTGGGCAACTCCAAAGAGTTGCGATAGCACGAGCTTTAATTAAAAATCCAGAAATTATTATGGCTGATGAACCAACAGGTGCATTAGATAGCAACACTGGAAAACAAGTTTTTGATACATTAAAGAAGTTATCTAAAGATAAATTAGTATTAATAGTTTCTCATGATAAGGAATTTGCGAAAAATTATGCTGATCGTATTATTGAGTTATCCGATGGAAAAATCATTGATGATACCAGCAAGGAACATATATTACCTGAAAAAATTAATGATGATATTTCCTATTTGGAAGGTGAATTTATTAATATTAATGATTCACAAAGCTTAAGTGATAATGATATTTCTAAGATTATTGAGCAATTAAAAAAGCATCAAGGTGAGACGATTATATCCTTTAATAGTGATACTAACAAAGAAATTAAGAAAACCAATCATATTGGCGAACAAGGACGCATTGAAGTTTTTAAAGAAACAACAGATAAACATTTACATCTTGATTTTCATCCATTAAATTTCATTAAATCTAAGTTACCTTTTTTAGCATCCATGAAATTAGCTTTATCTAATTTAAAGTTAAAACCTATAAGACTTGTTATTACAATATGTTTATCAGTTGTATCATTTACACTATTTGGGTTAAGTAATACAGCATCCCAATATGATAAAATGATAGCTACTTATAATTCTATTATTGATAGTAATGTTGATTATCTATCTATTGGAAAAGAGCAAGTTATTACCGAAAATGATTACTCTTATACTGCAACTACTAAAATGAATAATGACGATTTAAAAATACTAGAAAATACATATCCAAACTTACATTTCATAAGTACTTATTCAAGTGATAACTATGGATCAAATTTTTCTCTTACTTCTCAGCTTACAGAAACAGATGAAATCACTAAGGGGGATTATACTTATTTATTTTATCCAGGCTCAATATCTCATCTTGCTGATATAGATGAAGAAATCATTGAGACAAATCATTTTGATTTAACTGGTAATTTACCAGCAAAGGACCATGAAATTGTTATTACAGAATTTCTTGCCAATACATTTAAGACTTGTGGTTATCAATATACTAATACGAAAGGAAAAACTACCCAATATAACATCTCATCTGATGAGGATTTAATAGGAAAAATCTTAACTTTAACTGTCAATAATAAAACTATTGATTATACAATTACAGGTATTCTTGATACTCATTTAGATACAACGAGATATAATTCCTTACAAGATAATGATAATGAGGATGTATTTTCTTATTATTTGATTAACGAATTAGAAATACTACTTGATGATAGCTATCATAATTTAGGTTATATCTATGATGAAGAATTCAATAATTTAATTAAAAATTATAACTACTATAATTTGGCTACTGATAATTATAATTTAGATATATTCTCTTCATCCTCTGATGAATATTATTTCACTGATTATTTATATTCATATGATTATGTCAATAAAGATGATATTATCGATTTTAATAATGATGGTGATGTTTATCTGAATTTTAATGTTATAAAAAATATAAAAATTGATAAAAATACAACATTACAAAATTATATAGAAACAAATTACGAGATATCAAATCAAGCTGCTCATATAAAAGCCATAAAAGAAGCAGTTATAAATTATCAGAATGAGATTATAAATAGTGATTTCGAAATAGAATATGCTTACTATTCAAATTTAGACTATGAATATCAAAATATCTTAGATGAGATTGCAGGTGTTTATATTGGTAGTTTAGATGATGATGAAGATTACACTTTTGTAGCCACCAATGATTTTATACAACAATATCATATTGAAAAAGATGGTTATGCTTCATATATTTTAGCACCTATGGGTGATGAAAATACTTTAACAAGTGTTATTTCTTATACTTATGATGATGGTATTAATGAAAGTAACTATACTTTGAATAATCAAGTTATGCCAATGTTAGAGACAGTTAATTCTGTTATAAGTATATTAAAAGGAATATTCTTTTATTTAGCCATTGGTTTTGCGATTTTTGCAAGTGTTATGTTCTGTAATTTTATAGCAATAAGCATTTCTAATAAACAACATGAAATTGGTATATTAAGAGCTGTTGGTGCCAGAAGTTTGGATGTTTTAAAAATATTCTTAAATGAGAGTATGATTATTGCATTGATCAATTGGTTATTGGCTACTATTGCTTGTGCTACAGGTGTTACTTATATTAATAGTTATATTAGAGATGAATTTAATGTTTTAGTAACTATCTTAGATTTTGGTATTGTACAAATATTATTGATATTATTAATATCAGTTGTTGTGGCTCTCATTGCTTGTGCATTACCAGTATTCAATATATCTAGAAAGAAACCTATTGATGCTATTAAAAATAGAAAATAATAAAAATCCACCAGCCTAGCTGGTGGTTTTGCATGTGCGGGCATAGCCCTGCT
>JAJQEL010000091.1 GCA_021201655.1 Erysipelotrichaceae bacterium
TTTAGGAGTATTATACTCTTTTACCCAATTAAAGATAGTAGTCTCACTTGAAATTGCTCATGTTTTTTTGCATAATCTTTGATTAATTACTAAAAAACATGTAAAGTTATACATGAAGGTGATAAAATGCAGCTCAGTCAATTCGTATATTGTATTCAAATGCATAATGAAAACACTTATATCATTTTTGATGATAAAATTATTCTTATAGATGCTATTTGTAGTAGTCAATGGCTAAAACAATTAGAAAATTTATTAGATAATCGTTCTCCAGACTATTTTATTATGTCACATGAATATCAAACTGAAACTATTTTATCATTATGTCAAAAATATCCTCATATGCATCTTATGTTATCTATAGATATATTACATCAATATAATTTTGATAAGATTAAAAATTCCATCAGTGCTATTAAAGATATTTTCAATTTAAAGCATCATACATTATACTTCTTAACCACTAATAATATTATTATGACCTATATTGTAGAAGACAAAATACTTTTAAGTTCTCAATTCTTTTCTACAAACAATCAATATACCTCATGGAAAGATAATGCTAGATATGAATACACAAAAAATTGGAATCATTCTAGAACTTCTATAGTAAATCTTATTAAATATTTTGAAATAGCTATGATTTGTCCTTCATATGGACAAATCATCAATGATCATATAAAGCAGTATATACGTTATCTTGAATTATGGGAACAATGTATTCCTGAGGAAGATGGTGTTTATATCATCACTGCTAGTTCTAATAATCAATTATATCAAGTTTGTCAACACCTTCAAAATGAATTAATCAAACATGGTGATAACGCTTTTATTGGTGATATTGATCGTTCTGATATGACATTTCTTGTTTCTCAGATTTTTAAATATGATCGCATTATTATTTGTATTGATAATATTCAAATAAATAAATTTTTAAATAAATTACAAAATATTAATCTACAAAATCGTGTTGTTGGTTTTATTTGTTATACTAAAGACCAATATTTCTTTTTAAAAGACCAATTATCTTGTTTAAATAATATATTGTATATTGAACCTATGATTTTAGATAAAAACAATCTTACTTATATAGATCAGTATGCTAATACAATTATGGAAGTAGGCTGTGTTGATGGTGCTTGTATTTAACATTAATATGCCAAAATAATATTTTTTTAAAGAATTGTCCAATATTTGAGATTAATGTTTCTTTAAAACATTTAATAAAAGGTTTATATTATTATGTGGAGGTATCGATATGATAAAAGATTTAGTTATGAAAAGTAGAAGTTATCGAGGTTA
This sequence comes from Erysipelotrichaceae bacterium, assembly GCA_021201655.1. Lineage (GTDB taxonomy): Bacteria > Bacillota_I > Bacilli_A > Erysipelotrichales > Coprobacillaceae > JAJQDJ01. The sequence continues at coordinate 1,303 of JAJQEL010000091.1, forward strand.
TGATGAATCTCATTCTCTTACAAAAGATGAGTTAGTAGAGTTAGTGAATATAACCCGTTATTGTCCATCAAGTATGAATATACAGCCCTTAAAATATCATATAGCTTATAAACAGAATGAGGTTGAAGCTATTTTAGCCTTGACAAAATGGGCAGCGGCTTTGCCTGATATGAATTTGCCACTAGAAGGAAAGCACCCAACAGGTTTCATTATTATATGTCAGGATTTGCACATTCACAGAAGTTCTACAACATTTTTGAAAGATGTAGGAATCGTTGCTCAAACTATGCTTTTAGCAGCTACAGAAAAAGGATTGAATGGATTAATGATTGGTAATTTTAAAAAAGCTGAATTAAAAGAATTATTAAAATTACCAGATTATATTGATATTCACCTGGTTATTGCTATCGGTAAGGGTGATGAAAATATTGTTATAAGTGATGTTGTGAATAATCAAACGAATTATTATCGTGATGAAAATAATACCCATTATGTTCCAAAACGTAGTTTAGAAGATATTATTTTATGATTGTGTGAATTTTTTATAAAATCTTGTTTTTAAAAGTCAAAATGTGTTCATTCTAAGTTAATTGTGTTATATTATTATTAATATACGAGGTGATTATCGATGAGTGATATGATTGAACATAGGAATAATGTATTAATAGAATTTAAGAATATTGTTAAAAGCTATACTATGGGAGATATTACAATTAATGCGAGTAATGGTGTTAATTTTGAAGTGAATAGGGGAGAGTTTGTAGTCATTGTCGGTGCTTCTGGAGCTGGTAAAACTACAATATTAAATCTTCTTGGTGGTATGGATTCACCTACTAGTGGTTCAATTATTGTCGATGGAGAAAATATTGCCAGGTATGATGAAAAAAAGCTCACTGAATACCGTCGTGATGATATAGGTTTTGTTTTTCAGTTTTATAATTTGGTACAAAATTTAACGGCTTTAGAAAACGTTGAAATTGCAACACAGATATGCAGGAATCCATTGGATGCTCAAAATGTCTTAGATCGTGTTGGTTTGTCAGATAGAATGTCAAACTTTCCGGCCCAGCTTTCAGGTGGAGAACAGCAGCGTGTAGCGATTGCTAGGGCTATTGCCAAAAATCCTAAACTTTTACTTTGTGATGAACCAACAGGCGCATTGGATTATAAGACTGGTAAATCGATTTTAGCTCTTTTAAGAGAAATGTGTGATACTTATCAGATGACAGTTATTGTTATTACGCATAACTCTGCTTTAGCACCAATGGCAGATCGTGTGATTCATCTAAGAAGTGGTAAAGTTTATCAAATGGATTTTAATGAAAATCCAACACCAATTGAGGAAATTGAATGGTAAAAAGAAAAAAGAGTGCCTATTGGAAAAATCTTAGGAAATCTATTTTTAATTCAAAAGCAAGATTTCTTTCGATTTTTGCAATCGTACTTCTCGGTGCTGCCTTTTATTCGGGGTTAAGAAATACGCCAGGCACGATGGCTTTGACCATGGATAATTATTTGGATAATCATCAATATGCTGATTTAACATATATTGCATCACTGGGCTTTTCTCAGGATGATTTGGATGCAATTAGTGATATTGAAGGCATCGCAGCAATATCTTATGGAAACCAATTCGATGCTCAAACAATGGTTAATAATAAATTATCAGGTGTAACAGTTTATAGTAATGAATCATATAGTGAAACAATGGTTAATGCACCTGAATTATTAGATGGAAGCTATCCAAATGCTTCTGATGAATGTATTATTGATAACGAATTATATAAATCAGGATTAAATATTGGTGATGAAATCACATTAACAAGTGATTATGGTGAAAAAGTATTTAAAGTTGTTGGTATAATAGATGATGTTAGATATGTAGCTAAAACAGAAAGAGGAACAAATACATTAGGTGATGGTACCAATAGTGGTTTTATAGAAATACTTACAGAAGATAATGAATTTTTAGCTCTTCCCGATAGTTTGTATGAATTAAGAGATGAAGATGTATTATATAATGAAATATGTGTCGTTGTTGAAGGTGCGAGTGATTATAATGTATTTTACGATGACTATATGGATTATATTGAAGCAGTGAATACTAAGATAAAATCTACATTATCTTTACGTATGGGTGATTTGTACGAAGATTTGACAAGTGAAGCACAATCACAGTTAGATGAAGCAACTGCAGAATATGATGAAGGTTATGCAGAATATACAACTTCTAAAGAAGCTTTTGATGAACAGATTTTAGAAGCTAAAATAGAACTAACAAATGCTAAAATTACTTTAGCGGAAAAACGAGATTGCTTATTTGGAAGGTTTAAACACAGCCACTGATGAAATGGGTGAATCTATTGATACGGTTGAAGAGACTATTACTGAACTGCAAAAACAGCTTACTGATTTGCAAGTACAGCTAGAAGATTATGAAGCTGAAGTATCACAGTCTTCAATGAGTACTATAGCTAATAAAATTATTATAGCTGCTGATAGCGATACAATTGATAACGATACTATAATTGAGCTTGCCCAAACTATAATTGATAGTACTGATTCGTCAGAAATTATTGAACAAGCTAATAAAATTATCGAGGCAGCTTCGCAAGAAGAGGTTGATACAGCTGCAATCATTGCTGCTGCAAATGAAATTGTTACACAAACAACTTCGCCAGTTGATTTGAGTGAAGTATTTGCTAATATAGATGAACAAATTGATAGTGTTAATGAAGTGTTAGATGAATTAGGTACATCTATGGATGGTGTTATTCAGTTAGTTGAAGCAGGTTTGCAAATTGAAGAAGCTAAACTAGAAATAGAAAATGCTGAAAATGAATTAACTTTACAGGAACTACAAGGAAATAGTCAATTGGCAGAAGCAGAAGCAGAGTTGGCAGATGCGAAGACACAATTAGATGAAGCACAAGAACAAATTGATGCTATTCCTAAAGGAAAAGTCTATACCCTTACAAGAGATGAAAATGCAGGCTTAGTTTCTTTTGATGCTAATGTTGACGCAATCGAATCTATTGCTACAGTCTTTCCGCTTATGTTCTTCTTAATATCAGCTTTAGTATCGCTAACAACGATGACGCGTATGGTTGAAGAACAAAGAAGTCAAAATGGAACATTAAGAGCATTAGGTTATTCTAAATTTGATGTTATTATGCAATATGTTGTTTATGTATTACTGGCAACCTCTTTTGCCTGTGTTTTTGGTATTCTTTCAGGGAATCAAATATTTACTCGTATTATTTGGTATCTCTATCACTTGATGATGTTTCAAATAGAATCACCAATAGTTATTCAACAAGCTTATACTATTACTTTACAGGCAATATTTATATCGGTATTTGTAGTTATGTTAGCAACGTTATATGTATGTATCAGAGAACTCAATCTTATGCCTGCCATCTTAATGAGACCAAAAGCACCGAAGCTTGGAAAACGTATTTTCTTAGAAAGAATGACTTTTATATGGAAGCGTTTAAGTTTTAATCAAAAGGTAACTATGCGTAATATCTTTAGATATAAGCAAAGATTCTTTATGTCTGTCGTTGGTATTGCAGGTTGTACAGCCTTGATTATTACAGGTTTTGGCATTAAATATTCAGTGAGTGAAATTATTGATCGTCAATATGGTGGAATATTGATGTATGATGCTGATATTAGATTAGAAGATACTATTAGTGTAGCTGATTCTAAAAAGTATTCAACAAACTTGTTAGAACGTTATGAAGTTACTAATGTGGAATATGTTTATGAACAAAGTGCTAATGTATTAAAAAATAAAGAGGATCTTTATGCTACAATGATTGTTTTTCAATCATTAGATAATATTTCAAACTTCATTAATTTTAAAGATTATCAAACTGGTAATAAGATTTCTTTAAATGATGATGGTGTTGTCTTATCACAAAAAACTGCTGAATTATTAGATGTTGAAGTAGGGGATACATTTGATTTGGAAGTAGATGATATGACATACAATGTCAAAGTAGTAGCGATTATGGAAAACTATTCTACCAATTATGTTTTTATGTCACAAACCTATTATGAAGATTTAACTGCTTTAGATTTAACAATTAATCATGGTTTTATTAATATGAGAAGTAGTGATCAGTCTGATAAAACAAGTTTAGAAAACTATATGAGTGAATATAGTTATGGGAACTTATCTTATTTAAGTGAAGCTGGAACAGAATTTGCCCAGCAGATGTCTAGCCTAGATATTATTACTGTTATTTTAACAGCTTGCGCAGGAGCATTAAATTTTATTGTATTATATAATCTTACTAATATTAATATTCAAGAAAGAAAAAGTGAAATTGCCACGATTAAGGTATTAGGCTTTAGAAGAAAAGAAGTATATGATTATATTTTTAGAGAAAATATAATTCTAAGTGTGATTGGTTCATTTTTTGGTATTTTCTTAGGTTTTGCTTTACATAGGTTTATTGTATTAACAGTGGAATTTGATTCAATGATGTTTGTAAGAAGTGTTCATTGGACAAGTTATGTTTATGCAGTGGCGATTACTATTGGCTTTACTTTCCTTATTGATTTATTTATGCGTCGTGTCTTAAATAAGGTTGATATGGTTGAATCTTTAAAAAGTATTGAATAAAATAACATTGATTATATCAATGTTATTTTTAATTCTTAAGAATTTCTTAAGAAAGTTATGGACTTTTTGCGTTATATGGTCTATAATAAAGATGGGTATATTATTGAAAGGAGGAGACGAATGGATCTAAAAGACAAGAATGAAATCTTAGGAGCCCTACAAGAACGTGTTGTTAAACGTAAGGCTATGTTTATCCCATTATTATTTGTATCAACATTTGGTTTGGTTGGCTATGTCGCTATGGATAAAGAAGCACCAACTATTGATGCAAATAAGATAGAAGTTCTTTATGGAACAGAGTTAGATGAAACGATGTTTGATATTGAAGATAATCGTGATTCTTTAGATGATATAGAAGTCACTATCGATGATAGTACTTTTGATGCTGATCAACTTGGAACTTATAGTGTTGAAGTCACGGCTGCTGATACTTTCAGTAATACTTATACAAAAACTGTAGAAGTTGAAGTTGTTGATAAAACAGCACCTATATTAAGTTCTACTGGTGATGGCTATGCCATTGAAGTTGCAGTTGATGGCAGTGAAGATATTACAAATTATATTACAGCTACTGATAATGTTGATGGTGATGTCACAACATTTATTGAAACTGATAAAAATCTTGATACAAGTAAGCTTGGTACCCAGACCATTGCGGTAACTGTTTCGGACAACTCTGGTAATACAACAACACAGACTTATGAATTTTCTATTACTGATAATGAAGCACCTACAGTTAGTTTTAATGAAGGTTCTACAGTGACGATTGATTATGATTCAAGCTTTGATTATACAGATTATGTAACTGTTAAAGATAATTATGATGATGATGTTGATGTAAGTGTTGATGGTAGCATCGATACAAAGTCTGATGAAACCCAAACATTAACGATTACTGCTACAGACTCATCTAATAACTCATCTACAGAAACATTAAAAGTTAAAGTTGAAGACTTAACAGCACCAACAATCAAATTGAGTAAAACTTCTGTAACCATCACTGCTGGAAGTAGCTTTACAGCTTCTAAGTATTTAACCAGTGCAACAGATACTAAAGATGGTGATTTGACTGATGAAGTTGAAATTGATAGTAATGTTAAAACAAGTACTGCAGGAACATATACAGTTACCTATTCAGTCAGCGACGAAGCTGGTAACAAAACTTCTAAGACTTTAAAAGTAACCGTTAAGAAGAAAACAACTTCTTCAAGTTCTTCTAGCTCTTCAAGTAGCAGTTCTAGTTCTTCTGGCTCATTAAGTTCAGCAAGTTATTCAAGTGTTGTAGCAGCTGCTAAATCCAGACTGGGTTGTTCTTATAAATGGGAAGCATCTGGACCTACTACATTTGACTGTTCTGGTCTTGCAATGTGGTGTTATGCTCAAGTTGGTATTAGTATTCCACATTCATCCAGTGCTATAAAGTCTGCTGGTACAGTTATCTCATTATCACAATTAAAAGCTGGAGATATTGTTTGGAGATCAGGACATGTTGGTATCTATGTAGGTAGTGGACTTGTTATTCATGCACCAGGAACTGGTAAAGTTGTATGTTATACAAGTGTTAGTGGATTTACTTGTGGTGTTCGTTTTTAGACTTTAAGATGGATGGTAACATCCATCTTTTTATATAATGACAAAAAGACCGAATATATCGGTCTATAACGCGCGTTTGATAATTATATCCTAAGCATGCGATAAGATATAATGTTACACGTACAGAAACAATGGGCTTGCTGATAAGATAAATACCTTTCTTTAGATTTTTGTATTTAAATGATTGTTCGTGTACTTATCTTTAAAGACAGATTTATTATACATGAAATCATATATCAATATTTGTCGAAATGAAAAATAATATAAAAAACGCCTAATATTTTAATAAATTCAGCATTTTTTGTGTTACACTATAGTTGGTAGGTGAGAAATATGGAAATAGGTAGTCAATCCTTAATGCAAAAATATGATCAGGCATTATTGGATTATGGTTATAGTATTATCGAATTGGTAGATAAAGCTAGTGATTGTTTATTAAAACATATGCATAAACAAAGTTATAGTTTTTTATGTGGACCTGGTAATAATGGTGCTGATGGTTTATCATTAGCTATTAAATTGCATCAACAAGATAAAATAACAAATGTTTATATTTTTGATGATGGTTATAAATTATCTGAAGCGAATCAGTATTATTTGAATGAATGTTATAAAAATAATATAAAAGTAACATTATTAAGTGATGATAATATGTTTGCGGCTATCGATGAAATAAAACAGACACAAGTGATTATTGATGCAATGTTTGGTTTTGGCTTGAATAGTTCACCAAGAGGTTTATATGCTTCTATTATTGAACAAATTAATCAAATTTATGATTTAGATATTATAGCAGTGGATATTCCAACAGGATTAGATTGTAATAGTGGTAAACCATATCAAAGTGTTGTTTTTGCCACAACAACTATTTCTTTAACAGCTTATAAAGATGGATTTTTAAATCCTGATAGTAGTTTTTTTACAGGTAAAGTTATTGTTGAAAAACTTGATGCTAAAGATATGAGTGATAAAGTCGGTTTATATAAGTTTGCCAATGAAAATATGATGAAAGATATCATCAAAGAAAGAAAATTTGATGGACATAAAGGTGATTATGGCAGAGTTGCTTTAATTACAGGATGCAATGATTATAAAGGAGCATCTTTATTAAGTACAAAAGGTTGTGTTTATAGTGGTAGTGGCGTTGTGACAGTCATTACTGATGAAAAAGTTATTGATTCTTTAACTTCTTATTGCCCTGAAGCAACAACTCTAAAAAGACCACCTGTATTTAGAAAAGAGGATTTTCTTAAATATCAGGCTATCCTTATTGGTTGTGGTTTAGGACAAAGCATTGACAGTTATCGTTATGTTATCGATGTTTTATCTATGTCTTATCAACCATTGGTTATCGATGCTGATGCTTTAACTATTCTTTCAACAAATATGGAATTGTTGAATGGTCAAGATCGTAGTATTATTTTAACTCCTCATATGGGAGAATTTAAGCGTCTATGCGATTTTGATGAAAAAGCTGATATTTTATCGGTAGCAGCTTCATTTGCGAAACAATATCATGTCATATTAGTATTAAAGGGTCCTCATACTATTGTAACTGATGGTTATGAATCTTATCGAATATCTTCAGGAAACAAGGCTATGTCAATAGGAGGTATGGGTGACGTTTTAACAGGTATGATTACGAGTTTTGTGGGTCAAGGTTATAAGCCTATCGAAGCCGCAATGCTCGGCGTTTATATTCATGGCAGAGCTGGCGATAAACTAGCACAAAACAATTATAGTGTTATTCCTTCAAAACTTATTGATGAAATTCCAACAACAATGTATGAATTATTACATGATAGAGGCTGATCGTTTGATCAGCCTCTTAAACATATAATAGATATATTGCGATTTTGTGATTTATCACGACGATATGAATAGAAAAGATCTTTTTCTTCTAAGGTACAATAAGGTGATACAGTAATATGATTATCTAATACACCTAAATTAAGTAATTGCTGTTTAATAAGACCTTTACTATTAAGATGATAAGTTCCATCATGATGATCGATATAGAAATTATGAGTATCAAAAGACATTTGCTTTACAAGATCTATAATATCATTTTTGGCTTCAAAATTTCTTTGTTCTAGTGATGGTCCTATATAAGCATAAATGGATTTATTTTGGCAATGTTCATTATCAATAAGATGTTTAGTTACTTTACCAACTATTTCATTAACAGTACCTTTCCAACCTGAATGTATAGCAGCCACAATTTTCTGATCTTCACAATAAAGTAAAACAGGGCAACAATCAGCATGGAATGTCCAAAGCCAAAGGTTACTATCTCTAGTATATAAAGCATCACAACTTTCAAAAGCATCAGCTTTACTCAACATCCCTCTGCCACCATCTTTAATGCATGCTTCTTTAAAATTTGTTGTATGCTGTTGTGCTGGAGCCACCATATGGTCTAAATCAGTATGGAGATAATTAGCTAAAGCTATGCGATTTTTTAATACATCTTCATTATCATATCCGTGATAACTCATATTTACTTGACAAACATTATAAGCTTCAATATCTTTAATTTTCCAAGGTATTAATTTCATAAAAACTCCTTTCATTAGCCCTTGCATCTTTTCATCATTATCATAGGATATGATGAAGGAGGGATACTATGTTTCCACAACAATGTGGCATGAATCATTGTCAAAACGACATGAATGGTCCAAATACAATGAATACAACTACAAACAATTACAATGGTTGTCCACGACCTCAACCTGTTGTTGCGCCCAAGAAAGTCTGTGTTTCTAATCAGGTTACACCTGTAGCTCAGCCTGTCATTTGCCCAATCGAATGTCGTCGTGTTAATCATTGTATGTATTATCCTGTTTATTATCCTCAATATGAACAGACTTTCATGAATGTACCATTTAATCAATTTTAGTGACTTCATTTAAGAAATCATCATCAGGATCTATATAGATTGTTGCATAATGGGATAAGATAACTTTTCCAGGTTTTGCTCCTTGAGGTTTTTTCAATGTTTTTATTTTAGCGTAGTTGACAGGTACAGATGAGCTGTTTTTTCCTTTGGAAAAATAAGCTGCCATTTTACTTGCTAAACGGATTGTATATTCATCAAGTTCCTCGCTATGAACAACAACATGGCTTCCAGGCATATCCTTTACATGGAACCACATATCGCTTTTGGAAGCCATTTTAAATGTCAAATAATCATTTTGTAGATTGTTTTTACCTACATAAATCATAATATGATCCTTTGTTTCATATTTTTCAATATGAAGCTTTTTATTTCGATGGACTTGTTTGGTTATTTTCTTTTTTAAATATCCTAGATTTTCTAGTTCTTCTTTGATTTCCAAGGCGTCATAATATGATGCATTTTCCATCATCGTTTGTAGAGTATCAAAATATTGTATCTCTTCATTTGTTTTAGCTATTTGTTCTTCTAAATGAGAGAGTGCGTTCTTAGCTTTTTGATATTTGGCATAATATTTATTTGCATTGGTTTTACCATCATATCTTTCATCTAAATCAATAGTCATTAAAGTATTATCATAATAGTTTTCCACAGTTACTTCTTTCATACCTTTATGTAATAAATGAAGATTCGCAAACAATAGATCACCCTTAATACGATATTCATCACTATTTTGACTATCAAAGAGTGTTTGTTGAAGCTTTCCAAGTTTCACTACATTTCTTTGATATTCATTTTTAATATATTTTCCTAAATCAGATGTTTGTTGCTTGATACGGTCTTTTTGATCAATTTCTTCGTAATGTTTATCCAAACCTGTAAATAAAGGATAACTAGTATAAGAACATTGTAAATGAGTTAAAGGAATAAGATGAAAATATTCTTTTTGCTTACTTTCATGAATAAATAAACTATCGCTATCATGTAATAGCTTTAAAATATCATCAAAATTTTCCCCATGATCCATTCTAAATAAAACTTCTCTTGATAATTCTGGCGAAAAGCCCTGATAGGTTTTAGTTAAATTATTTGTTAATATAAAGCCATTATATGGATTCTTTTTACTTATCAATGGGGGCATTTGATAGAAAGCACCAGGCTGTAGTATACGTGAACTCATAGAAGGGGATACACGTTTTAAACAGTCTATAATCTTGCCGTCATCATGGGTTAATATCATATTAGAATGTTTGCCCATAATTTCAATATATATATGGTATTTAATCATATCTTTAAATTCATTTGTACCAATAATCTGCATGTGAACAATACGTTCCAGATCAATTTGCTCTACAGTTTCTATATAAGCTCCCTCTAAATGTTTCCTAAGTAGCATCGTTAAACTACTAGGGGTAGTTGGGGTGGGATAAGATAATTCACTTAATTGTATTCTTGCATATACAGGATGAATTGAAATCAATAATTTGATATTTTGTCGATGAGCACGTATATGAATCAATAATTCATATTTTGATATTGCATATATCTTATTAATACGTCCTGTTTCTATTGTTTCTTTTAGTTTATCAGTTACATTAGATAGCATGATACCATCAAAAGCCATATCAACACGTCCTTTCAGTTAAAATAGTATAACATAAATTATAAGAGAAGTCTTGAAAAATAATTGTGACTATGATAAGTTATGTTAAAGGGAGTGAGAGCTTATGAAAAGAGGGTTATTAATTATTTTGAGTGGGCCTAGTGGAGTAGGTAAAGGAACAGTGCGTAAAGAATTGTTCAAAAATAAATCTTTAAACTTGGCTTATTCTATTTCTATGACAACAAGAACAGCTCGTCCTCAAGAAATAGAGGGTGTTGATTATTTCTTTGTAAGCGTTGAAGAATTTGAAGATAAGATTAAACAGGGTGAATTGTTGGAGTATGCAAAGTTTGTTGGTAATTATTATGGTACACCTCAAGCATATGTTGATAAGTTATTAGATGAGGGTAAGAATGTTCTATTGGAAATAGAAGTACAAGGGGCCTTGCAGGTTATGGACAAACGCAAAGATGCTTTAACGATTTTTTTGGTACCACCTTCACTTGCTGAACTTGAAAAGCGTATTCGTGGCAGACGTACTGAAGAAGAATCTATTGTGCAGGAAAGATTATCTAAGGCAACTAAAGAAATGGCAACTCAAGATGAATATAAATATGTTGTATGTAATGATAATGTTAAAAGTGCTGCTAATAAAATAGCACAAATTATTAGAGAAAACTTATAATATTGATATGTTGCAATGTTTAATATAGAATAAATTTAGGTATGATTTTATGGCGTCTTGGTGTAGGACGAACAGAAAGATGCGGAATCATACCTTTTTTCTTTTTAAGATTTAATTTTATATATTTTGTGTTACAATAGAAAAGGTGATGAATTTATGTATATTGTAAGTGTTTTAATTGAGCATCCAGTACATGCTTTAGATACAAATTTTGATTATTTAAGTCATAATAAAGTCATACCAGGAGTGCGTGTTCTTATCCCATTTAATAGACAAAGAGTTATAGGTTATGTGGAACATGTAGAAGAAACATTTTTATCTAAAGAAGAATTAGAAGAAGATGCAGGGTTTAAATATCAATATATTAGTGAAGTTATTGATGATGAACCATTATTGAATAATGAACTTATAGAATTGGCTAAAACGATGTCTAAACTTACAATGTCACCACGTATCGCTTGTTATCAAGCGATGCTACCATCTTCATTAAAACCAGCTACTAATCAAGCTGCAGGCATTAAAACGCAGTTAGTTGTGAATATAATTAAGGATGGGACACCTAAGACAATAAAACAAAAGGAATGTTTATTATATTTAAAAGAACATCAGGATATCTTATTAAAGGATGTTCCATATAGTCGTTCTTTATTAGATAATTTAAAAAAGCAGGGCTTTGTTGAAATTACAGAAAAAGAAATATATCGTCAAGTAAAGTTTAGAGAGTATGCTGAAAAGAAAATCGTTTTGACTGAAGATCAGCGTCGCGTCATTCAAGGAATTATTGCAACGCATAATCAAACATCATTGATTCATGGTGTAACAGGTTCAGGAAAAACTGAGGTTTATTTGGCTTTAGCTGCTCATTATTTATTAAAAAGGCAAAGTGTTATAGTATTGGTACCAGAAATAGCCTTAACTCCAATAATGGTAGAAATATTTAAACAAAGATTTGGAGAACAAGTGGCAGTATTGCATTCAAGATTATCCCAGGGAGAAAAATATGATGAATATCGACGTATTAAACGTAGAGAAGTACATATTGTTGTAGGAGCTAGATCAGCGGTTTTTGCACCACTTGAAAATATTGGCTTAATTATTTTAGATGAAGAACATGATGCTAGTTATAAGCAGGAAAATAAGCCGCGTTATTTGACAAGTCAAATTGCGCGTATCCGTGCTAAAACCCATAAAGCTAACGTTGTTTTAGGCAGTGCCACACCTTCGTTAGAAAGTTATTCGCGTAGTGAAATAGGGGCGTATCAGCTTTTTGAACTTCCTAAACGTATTAATCAAAAGCCATTACCAAAAGTAGAAATTGTAGATATGCTTGAAGAAAATAGAAACCGTAATTTTTCTTTATTTTCTATAGCTTTACAAAAACAGTTACAAAAAACCATTGATGATGGTAACCAAGCTATCTTATTGTTAAATAAACGTGGCTATGCTTCATTTCTGCAATGTCACAGTTGTGGTGAAGTTATTAAATGTCCTCATTGTGATGTGACATTGACTTATCATAAGGATGAAAATAAGCTTAAATGTCATTATTGTGAATATACCACAGCACCTATTCATCATTGTCCAAATTGTGGTCAGGATAAAATGAAACTCATTGGCTATGGTACCCAGAAAATTGAAGAAGAAATATCTACAACTTTTAAAAATGCAAAAATCATTCGTTATGATGTTGATACGACAAAACAAAAAAATAGTCACCTCAAACTATTAGATCAATTTCAACGTCATGAAGCTAATATTTTACTAGGAACGCAAATGATAGCTAAAGGTTTAGATTTTGAAGATGTGACTTTTGTGGGTGTATTAAATGCTGATTTAAGCCTAAATATTCCTGATTTTAGAGCTAGTGAACGTACTTTTCAATTGTTATCACAGGTTGCAGGAAGAAGTGGCCGTGGGGCTAAAGAAGGTAGTGTAATTATTCAAACTTATAATCCTGATCATTATGCGATTACTTGTGCGGCTCATCATGATTATAAGAAATTTTATCAATTAGAAATGAATTATCGTAAAACAGCTACTTATCCACCATATTGTCATATGGTTTCTATTCTTATTCAAGCTAAAAATGAACAAGTAGCTATTGAAACAGCAAGAAATGTAAAAAATTATCTAGATGAACATTTAAAAAATGTTATTATTTTAGGACCAGCAAATAGTATGATTTATAAAATGAATGATTTGTATCGTTTACGTATTTTATTAAAATTCAAACAAGACAAGGAAGTTTATGTTGCACTTAATGCATTAAACGATTATTATAATAAAAAACAAAAAGGAAAGGTAACGCTTATATGTGATTTTAATCCATATTCGCAGATATAACAATGGAAAGACAGCTCGCTTTAGAAATATTACTCAAATATCAAAATAATCTTAGTTATTTAAATATAAGTCTGAATCATTATTTCCATCAATATATATTAACTCAATCACAAAAAAGTTTCATTACGCGTGTTGTTTATGGCACAGTAACCTATCAGTTATATCTTGATTATATCATTAGACAAAATATTACAGGTCGCATCAAAAGCTATGAACGTATGCTACTTATGATGAGTCTTTATCAAATGATATATATGGATGCCATTCCTCAATATGCGATTATTAATGAGGCTGTAGAACTTGCTAAACAAAAAGGAAAACGTACAGCTAACTTTATTAATGCAGCACTAAGGAAATTATCACATTATCATATATCATTTGATAATTTAGATGATATACAACGCCTTTCTTTTGAAACAAGTCATCCTTTATGGCTTGTTAAACTCTTTATGAAACAATACGGTCAAGAAACAGCTATAAGCATATTACAAGCAAATAATACTATTCCAAGGCAAAATGCTAGAGTCAATACACTTCTTACAACTGTTGATGATATCTTAAAAATAGATGGTTTTAGTCAATCATCTTTATCTGTCGATGGTGTTTATTATGAAGGTGCTATTGTTTCTACGAATGCTTATAAACAAGGCCTTATTACCATTCAAGATGAATCCAGTCAATTAGTAGCGCGTTTGCTTAATCCTTGTAAAGATGACTATGTATTAGATATGTGTGCGGCTCCAGGTGGTAAAACAACCCATTTAGCAGCCCTTATGAACAATCAGGGAGTTATTGAAGCATATGATTTATATGATCATAAGGTAGACCTCATCAATCAATTATGCGATAGATTACAAGTTACTAATATCCATACACATGTTTATGACTCAACTCAATTATTAGATATTTATCATCAAGAAACTTTCGATAAAATATTATTAGATGCACCCTGTTCAGGACTAGGTGTTATTAAACGTAAACCAGAAATCAAGTATCATGAAAGCAATAGTTTAGATGAACTACAAAAAATTCAAGAAAAATTATTAGAAAATGCATACCTAATCTTGAAAAAAGGTGGTAATATGGTGTACAGTACTTGTACACTCAATAAAAAAGAAAATGAAAAACAAATACAAGCCTTTTTATCAAAACATCCTGATATGAAGAAACTTGAAGAAAAAACCATTCTTCCTGCTATTAGTGATGGTTTTTATATGTGCTTGTTAGAAAAGGATTTGAAATGAAATTAATTTATGACGATACTCAAGACATGCTTATAGATGAACTTATCAATCTTGGAGAAAAGAAATTTCGAGCAACACAAATATTTGAATGGATTTATCGAAAACATATCTATGATTTCGATGAAATGACCAATCTTTCATTATCTCTAAGAGAAAAACTTAAGAAATATTATGATATAGGTTGTTTAAATATTATCGAAAAACAGATATCTAAAGATGGCACCATTAAATATCTTTTACAGCTTCAAGATGGTGGTTTTATTGAAACAGTTCTCATGATTCATGATTATGGTAGAAGTCTATGTGTCACAAGTCAATTGGGCTGTTCCATGGGTTGTAAATTCTGTGCAAGTGGATTGTTGAAGAAACAACGCAATCTCACTGCTGGAGAAATGGTTAATCAAGTCTTGACAGTGATGGCGGATACTGAGCAAAATATAACGCATGTGGTGATTATGGGAACAGGCGAACCTTTTGATAATTATGATCATGTTATGGATTTTATACATATTATTAATCATCCTAAAGGTTTAGCAATTGGAGCACGCCATATTACTGTTTCTACTTGTGGTCTTTGTGATAAGATTAAACAATATGCAAATGAAGGTATACAAACAAATCTTGCCATATCTTTACATGCTCCTAATGATGAATTAAGAAATCAACTTATGCCAATCAATCATCGCTATCACTTAGATGATTTAAGAGAAGCATTGGAGTATTATATAGAAAAAACGAATCGTCGTGTGACTTTTGAATATATTTTATTAAAGGATATCAATGATTCATTGATACATGCTAGACAGTTAGCTCATTACATTAAAGGTTTAAATGCTTATGTGAATCTTATTCCTTATAATAGTGTAGAAGAAAGCGGTTTTCATAAATCACAAAATATAGAAGCTTTCAAAAGTGAGCTATTACGCTTAAAAGTCAATGTTACTTTACGTAAGGAACATGGTAGTGACATTGATGGGGCCTGTGGTCAATTACGTGCAAAAAAGGTAGGTAATAAACAATGAATATTGTAATAAGATCGGATGTTGGAAAAATTCGTAAAGTGAATCAGGATTATGTACGTAGCTATCAAAAAAGTGATGATGAAGCAATCATTGTTTTATGTGATGGAATGGGCGGTCATAATGCTGGAGAAATAGCATCTAAGATGACAGCCGATGATATCATCGAAGAATATCAATTGCATGATTCTTTTAATGGTATCAGTGAAATTCGTGAATGGATGCACAAAGTTATTAATCATGCTCATTATAAAGTCCAAAAACAAGGTGAAGAAAATGCTGAAGAAGAGGGTATGGGAACGACAGTTGTTTTGGCATTATATGTTCAAAATCAGATTTATATTTCTCATGTAGGAGATTCTCGTGCCTATATTTATCAAGATGATAAGCTTAATCAGCTTACAAAAGATGATACTTTAGTAAATGTATTGATTGATGCAGGAACAATATCTAAGGATGAAGCCTATTTTCATCCACAAAAGAATATTTTGCTTCAAGCAGTAGGTGTGAGTGAGTTTTTAAATATTTCATTTATATCCACTAATTTAAATGATCATATCTTATTAGTATGTTCTGATGGTTTATATAATTCATTGTTTGATAAACAGATTACAGATGTGTTAGCTCAGGATATTTCTTTAGAAAATAAAGGTGATGAATTATTAGCTTTAGCGAATAAATTTGGTGGTAAGGATAATATTGGTTTTGCCTTAATGACAGTAAAGGAGGATAATCCATGAATCAAATAGATAAAGTGGTTGCAGGTCGTTATGTCTTGACAAGTCTTATTGGTCAAGGCGGTATGGCTGATGTTTATAAAGCTGAAGATACAATTTTAAAACGAACTGTAGCTGTTAAGATTATGCGTTCCTCTTTAACAGGTGATCCTGTTTATGTTACAAGATTTCATCGTGAAGCAAGTGCAGTAGCAGCTTTAAGTCATAAGAATATTGTTGAAATTTATGATGTTGGTGATGAAAATGACGAATATTATATTGTTATGGAATATGTACCAGGTCAAGCTTTAAAGGAATTGATTCATAAACGTGGGGCGGTACATTATGTAGAAGCGGTAGATATTATGAAACAGGTGGTAGCAGCTACAGCAAAAGCTCATTCTATGGGTATTATTCATCGTGATTTAAAACCACAAAATATCATGGTAACAGATAGTGGTGTGGTCAAAATTGGCGACTTCGGCATTGCCTCTATACAATCTTTATCCCAGGTGACGCAGACAGATACCATTATGGGCTCATTACATTATCTTGCGCCGGAAATTGCTAGAGGTGAAAAAGCCACGGCGCAAAGTGATATTTATGCTTTAGGAATTGTATTTTATGAACTATTGAGAGGTGAAGTACCTTTTAATGGTGAATCTCCTGTAAATATAGCTTTAAAACATATGCGTGTCGAAATTCCTTCAGTTAAAGAATTTAATCCTTCTATTCCACAATCTGTAGAAAACATTATTATTAAGGCAACTGCTAAAAATGTTAATGATCGCTATCAAAGTGCAAATGAAGTTTTAGACGATCTTAACACTTGCTTGTCAAGATTGGATGAAGAAAAGCTTGTCTTTGATTATGAAGATAAAGAAGAAGAAAAAACTATTGTTGCTAAAGACGAAGATTATTTTACTAGTGATCATCAATTAGTGGATAAAGAAGAAGATAAGAAACTAGATAGGAAAAAAATAATGATGGTTGCTGGTGGGGTGATTGCTTGTATTATTATCATTGCTTTATTGGTTTATTTTATGTTTTTTAGTGGTGGTAATAGTTTTGAAATGCCTGATGTCACTGGTATTAATATTGATGAAGCTGTAACAATTTTACAAGAGGAATATGAACTTGTGGTTGATGAAGATAATATTACTTATGAGCCAAGTGATGATCAGGAAGAAGGTACTGTCTTAGCAACTGATCCTGCTTACCAGGAAACTGTCAAAAAAGGAGATAGTGTTTCTATAACTGTGTCGAGTGGTCAATATATTGTTATAGAAGATTATACAGGTAAAGATTATGATGAAGTTTATGAAATATTAACCAATCTAGGTTTTACAGTTAAGAAAAATGAAATTACTGCTGATGAAACAAAAGGAACCATTATTGAACAATCTATCTTAGAAGGTGAAAAAATTGATCCAAATGCCTCTGATAAAACTATTACTCTTACTGTTTCTAAAGGGTACTCAGCAACTGTTCCTAATGTTTATGGACAAAACATTACCAAAGCTCAGCAAGTCTTAGAAGAAGCAGGATTTACTGTAATATTAGAGGTTAAAGATCCACCAACCGATGCTGATAGCATAAGAAGTATGACGACTTATGTTGTCGTTGAACAATCTATTGAAGCTTTTACGACTGTTTACGAAAAAGGAACGGAAATTACATTGTATTATTATACAACCATTCCTGATATTGTTGAAGAGGAAGAAGAAACTACGAATAATACAACTAACGATAATTCTGATACTAATGATAATGATACTACTACCAAT
Organism: Erysipelotrichaceae bacterium; assembly: GCA_021201655.1. GTDB lineage: Bacteria > Bacillota_I > Bacilli_A > Erysipelotrichales > Coprobacillaceae > JAJQDJ01. The sequence continues at coordinate 19,822 of JAJQEL010000091.1, forward strand.
GATTCTAATAGCACTGACGGTGAAGAAGAGGAAACAGATTAATGTTAAGTGGACATATTATTAAATCTTTATCTGGTTTCTACTATGTAGAAAACAATCAAAAAATATATCAATGTAAAGCTAGTGGAAAATTTCGCAAAAATAATCAAAAACCATTAGTTGGTGACCTCTGTGATTTTACTATTGAAAATACCAATGAAGGCTATATTCGAAAACTATATCCGCGAAAAAACTGCTTAGTACGACCTCCTATATGCAATATTGATCAGGCGTTACTTGTTTTTTCAGCAAAAGAACCTGATATGAATACATTATTATTGGATCGTTTTATAGCTATTATTGAACATCATGATATTGAACCTATCATTTGTATTACAAAAATAGATTTATTAGATAGCAATGATGTCTATCAAATCATGAAACCTTATGAAACAGCAGGATATCGTATTTATTATACCAGTTCATCGACGCATCAAGGTGTCGATGATATTAGACATATATTTACTGATAAAGTGACCGTTTTTACAGGTCAAAGCGGGGTTGGTAAATCTAGTTTACTTAATGCTTTAGATATTCATCTTAACATTGAAACTAATGAAATATCAAAAGCTTTAGGAAGAGGTAAGCATACTACAAGACATGTTGAATTATTAGAAATGTATGGCGGATATGTGGCTGATACTCCTGGCTTTTCATCATTGGAAATAAGCATGGAACCTGTCGAACTCGCTCATAGTTATCACGATTTTAAAGAATTATCAAATAGTTGTAAGTTTAGAGAATGTCTGCATGATAGTGAACCACATTGTGCTGTCAAAGAAGCTGTGGAGAAAGGAAAAATTTCAAAAGAACGTTATGAGCATTATCTGACATTTTTAGCAGAAACAAAGAAATTAAAGGAGAAGAAATATGGTTAAAATTGCACCTTCAGTATTATCTGCAAATTTTGCAAATCTGCAAAAAGACATTGATTCTATTAAAAATGACTGTGAATATATTCATTATGATGTAATGGATGGACACTTTGTGCCAAATATTTCTTTTGGCTATAGTATTTTAAGTGATTTAAATAAGATTTGTGATAATTATTTAGATGTTCATTTAATGATTAGTGATCCTTCATTTTATGCCCAAAACTTTATTGATGCTGGAGCTGATCTTATTACTTTCCATTTTGAAGCTATAAATAATGATCAGGATATCCATTCTCTTATTCAATATCTTCATGAACATCATGTAGATGCAGGAATCAGTATTAAACCTGGTACTCCTGTGAATGTATTATTACCCTTTTTAGATGATATTGATTTAGTACTAATTATGAGTGTTGAACCAGGTTTTGGCGGCCAATCATTTATAACATCTGCTCTTGATAAAATTGAGGAATTAAAAACATTAAGACATAATAGGTCATATCTAATTGAAGTTGATGGGGGTATTAATGCAATAACTGCTAAGCAATGCAAAGACGCAGGTGCTGATGTTTTAGTAGCAGGAAGTTATGTTTTTAAAGCTGAAGATCGTCAGAAAGCGATTGAGTCTTTAAGATGAAAATAGGTATTTATGGGAGTATTGATGCAGGTGAAGTCAAAGATAAAACTATTGATTATATTGCGGTAGAGCAGGGAACATTTCATTTATTAAATCAAGGTATAACACCTATAATTGTAATAGGAGATATGGATTCAATAGAAGATAAGTCTATCTTAGAAGAGTTTCAAATAAAACTCTATTCACCAATTAAAGATGATACTGATACTGCTTTAGCTATGCAATATGCCTTTGAACATGGATATGATGAAATTGATCTCTATGGTGTTACCAAAAAACGTATGGATCATTTTATGGCAGTTATATCTTTACTTGAACAATATCAAAACTATTCTGTTACCATTTATGATGAATATAACAAAATATATGTCTTGCAATCAGGCAAACATAAAATATATAAAGATGGTTATCATTATTTTTCCATCTTTGCTTTTGACAAAAGCTTTATAACTATTCAAAATGCCCATTATAACTTAGATCATTATTTATTAGAACGTAGTAATCCACTATGTGTATCTAACCAGATGAATAATGAATATGTTATTATTGAAAATAGTGATACGATATTATTGATACAAGCTAAGAAGTGATATGAAAAATATCACTTTTTTAGCACTCTAAGGTTGACATTGCTAAAAATAATGATATAATACAATTAGCACTTAGGAAGGAAGAGTGCTAAAAGGAGTGATAAACATGAATATAGATAAATGGACAATGGCGATGCAAGAGGCTTTGCAAAAAGCTTTACAGAATGTTATGAATGGTAATCGCCAGGTTGTAGACATTGAAGATATGTTATTAGCTTTATTAGAAGATACAAGTGGTATTATGTACCGTGTATTTGTAAAAGCCCATGTTGATATAAATGAATTGCGTCAATATTTGGAAAATAAGAGAAGTCAAAAACCTACAGTGAGTGGTGTCGATGAAAGTCAAATGCGATTCTCTTATGATTTGAATCAATTATTGATGAAAGCACAAAGTGTTATGAGTGATTATAAGGATGAATATTTAAGTGTCGAACATTTTATCATGGCAATGTTTAAGACTCAAAGTAGTCCGCTTAAAGATATCATTTCTAAATATCACTTAAATGAAAAAGAAATAGAAAAAATCATTAAAGAAATGCGAGGTGGCAGTATGGTTGATAATCCTAATCCTGAAAATCAATATGAAGTATTAGAAAAATATGGTAGAGATTTAATTCAAGATGTCAAAGATGGGAAATTAGATCCGGTCATTGGTAGAGATGATGAAATTAGACGTGTGATTCAAATTCTTTCAAGAAAGACTAAGAACAACCCTATTCTTATTGGTGAACCTGGTGTAGGTAAAACAGCAATTGTTGAAGGGTTAGCTTGGCGTATATTTAGAAATGATGTGCCTACAAGTTTACAAAATAAGACGTTATATGAATTAGATTTAGGTTCATTAGTCGCAGGAGCAAAATATCGTGGTGAATTTGAAGAAAGATTAAAAGCTGTCCTTAATGAAATAAAGAAATCAGAAGGTAATATTATCTTATTCATTGATGAAATTCACCAATTGGTTGGAGCAGGTAAAACTGATGGTGCTATGGATGCTGCTAACTTATTGAAACCTATGCTTGCTCGTGGAGAGCTTCATTGTATCGGCGCAACGACTTTAGATGAATATCGTCAATATATTGAAAAGGATGCAGCCCTAGAGAGACGATTCCAGAAAGTGCATGTGGCGGAGCCAGATAAAGATGATAGCATAGCTATTCTTCGTGGCTTAAAAGATAGTTTTGAATCTCATCATGGTGTGCAGATTACTGATAGTGCTATTGTTGGGGCTGTCAATATGAGTGAAAGATATATTACTGATCGTTTTTTACCTGATAAAGCTATAGATTTGATTGATGAAGCTTGTGCAACAGTACGTATGGAAATTGATTCATTACCTGAAGAATTAGATGTTATTACAAGAGAAAAAAATCGTTTGGAAATGGAACGTATTTCTATTGAAAAAGAAGATCAAAATGAAGATAATGAAAAGCGTTTAGATGAAATCAAAAGTCGTATTGCTTCACTTGATGAACAAATAACTGGTTTAACAGATAAATGGAAAGAAGAAAAGAAAGGCTTAGATCGTTTAAAAGAGCTCAAAGATCAAAAGGTCCACTTTGAAACATTGAAAGATAACTATGAAAGTGAAGGTAATTTAGAACAAGCTTCTAAAATTAAATATGAAACTTTACCTCGCATCAATAAAGAAATACAGGAATTTCAGGCAAAAGAAAAAGAAGATGCTCTCTTGCAGGAAAAAGTGACTGTTGATACGGTTAGTGAAGTGATTGCCAGATGGACAGGCATTCCAATGAATAAACTGATGGAATCAGAAAGAGATAAATTATTGAATTTGGATAATATCTTAAAACAACGTGTTATGGGACAAGATGAAGCTATTTCTAAAGTTAGCGATGCTATTTTAAGATCAAGAGCTGGTATCAATGATGAAAATAGACCAATTGGATCATTTCTATTCTTAGGCCCTACGGGTGTTGGTAAAACTGAAGTGGCCAAAAGCTTAGCCGAACAATTGTTTGATAGTGAAAAGAATATTGTTAGAATAGATATGAGTGAATATATGGAAAAATTCAATGTTTCTAGATTATTAGGAGCTCCTCCAGGATATGTTGGTTACGAAGAAGGTGGCCAGTTAAGCGAAGCGGTAAGACGTGCACCTTATAGTATCGTCTTATTAGATGAAATTGAAAAAGCCCATCCCGAAGTCTTCAATATCTTGCTTCAGGTATTGGATGATGGTCGTATTACTGATTCTAAAGGAAATGTTGTAAGTTTTAAGAATACTATTATTATCATGACATCTAATATAGGATCTCAATACTTATTACAAGGTAATACACCAGAAACTAGAAAGTCAGTAGAAACTGAATTGAAAGCTCAATTTAAACCAGAATTCTTAAATCGTATTGATGAAATTATTATGTTTAATTCATTAGATAACGAGGTTGTTTATCAAATCATTGATAAATTTATAAATCAATTAACTGATCGTCTCCAAAATCAGAAGATAACCTTAGAATTAACCCAAAATGCGAAGGCCCAAATAGCTGCCGAAGCCTTTGATCCAACATTTGGCGCAAGACCAATCAAACGTTATATTCAAAATCACATTGAAACCAGTCTTGCTAGAGCTATGATTCAAGGAACCATTAAAAAAGGTGATCATGTGATTGTCGATTATAGTAACGGACAATTTGTGTTTCATAAATAAAACTCCTCTTTTTGAGGAGTCTTTTTATTCGTCATTTACAGGACTATCAGGATGCCTGATATCATAGCGTTTATCATAACTAATTTTATGAGATATATTTTTATCATAATCTTTCTGAAAAATACAGGAAAATATAACATTTAATAAATATTCCATAGATATTTGTGAGGAAAATGGTGCTATTTTGGTAAATATTTTTTCTCTAGATCCAATATTTAATAAATAAGTGGCATAATGGGATAACTGATTATCACCAATAGAAGTTAGAACAATGATGGGTGTTTGTTTTTCCTTTAATGTTTGGGCTATTTGAATGAGTTCTTTGGTTTCACCAGAATAAGAAATAATCATTGCTAGATGTTTTGAAGTTGAGTTATATGATAAAAATACCTGTTCACCATGTAAAATACGTAAATTTACATTTCTACCAATACGCATCATTTTATGTTGAAAACTCATCGCTGCAAGTAAAGAATTACCAAAACCATAGATGTCTATGGATGGATATTGATAAATAATATCAACAATCCTTTCTAATTTATCAAAATCAATTAATTGCATTGTATCGGCAATGACTTCTTGTGACATTGTTTCTAATTTATGACTTATCATCTTATAAGAATCATTTTCATCAAAGGGAAAATTTACATCAATACGATCACTATGATGAAAATCATATTGGAGTTCGGCACTATATTTTATTTTAAAATCATTGTAACCCGTCAAACCTATTTTCTTGCACAAACGGACAATAGTAGCAGGAGAACTATAAGTCTCATTGGCTAATTCCTTAACATTCATATTTAAAACATCTTCCCCATGATTTAATATATAGTGGGCTATTTCTTTTTCTGAATTTGTAAAATTTAATTCAAATTCCAGCTGTGTCATAATGCTCATATGTTATTCCTCCTGTTTTTAATTTTATCATTGTCTTTATAACTTATCAATTTTTCTTTGACAATGTTTTTAAGAAAAGAAATTTATAATAATGTTGGGTGGTGAGAAAATGGAGGTTTATATTGAATGGACATATATGATAAATGCTTTTATTATTTTATGGACAATAGAAATTTTGTGTTTTTTATTGAATCAGATTATTAGTATAAAGAAATTAATGTTTTATATGTTGGCGTATAATATATCGATTATATTATTATATGTCGATATGTTTATTGGGTTTATATTAATATATGATTTAGTAATATCAGTATTATTATTTAGAAAATTAACATATATCTATTATCCTTTATATGTCTTTATTTATGTGTCGATTACGTCTTTTATGCAATTAATGATTAAAGATAGTTTTATTTTTCAAGGTGTTTTATTACTTAGTGGATTATCTTTATCTACTTACTTATTTATGAGTATTGTTGTTGTTTTGTTTATTTATTTTTATTTATATTATTGTAAAAATAAAATTCATGGTAACTATGTTGAAGTATCCTTACATGATAAGCATTGTTTAGGTTTTATAGATAATGGGAATCATGTAACTTATAAAGGGAGTCCAGTTATTTTTATGAATAAAGCTTATATTCATGAAGAATATATAGATGATATTGAAATAGAAGTAGTAAATGATAAGCAAATGATACATCTTGTTATGGTGAAAGATATTAGTATTAATCATTATGTATTACACGATATTTATGTAGGCGTTTTACATGATTGTGAATATGACTGTATCTTAAATAATCAATTATTAGGGGGTCTGTTATGATATTATTAAAAATGCGTGAATGGTTTATCAAGCATCAAGGATTATTTTATATTGGCAGACATGATGTTTTAAAGGCACCATTAAAGGGTCAAGAAGAAGTAGATGCATTGAAACGTTTAATGGATGGTGATGAAGAGGCAAGGGATTTATTGATAGAACATAATTTAAGATTAGTTATCTATGTTGCTAAAAAGTATGATAATGTTCAAAGCGCAACGATGGAAGATCTCATTAGTATTGGTACTATAGGTTTAGTAAAAGCGATAAATACATTTAAAATGGATAAGAATATTAGATTGGCAACCTATGCTTCACGTTGCATTGAAAATGAAATATTGATGTTTTTACGTAAAAATAGTAAATTAAGGCAGGAAATATCTTTAGATGAACCATTAAATATTGATTATGATGGTAATGAGCTTTTGTTATCAGAAATTATCGGTACAGAATCCGATATTGTTCAACAAGAAATGGAACATCATGATCAAAAAGAAATGTTTTATGATGCTTATCGTTATTTAAATAAACGTGAGCAACAAATTCTTATGATGCGCTATGGTTTATCAGGAGAAGAGGAACTAACGCAAAAAGATGTGGCCGATGTATTAGGTATTTCGCAATCCTATATTTCTAGATTGGAGAAAAAAATTATCAAAAAATTAAGAAATCAATTGAATAATGACGAATAATACGGCAAGACTCCTTATGAGGAGTCGAAAACAATGTCGAAATTTAAAATTGAACTTCATGGCGCTGAGAATTATCCCGTATTATCTAGTAAAGAAACGACAATATTACTCAATGCTTATCATCAAACTCATAATGAAGTAATTAAGGAAAAAATTATATTTGGTAATATGAAATTAGTTTTATCACTCATTCAAAAATATAATCATAAAGAAAAATTAGAAGATTTATTTCAAGTTGGCATTATTGGTTTAATAAAAGCTATTGAAAACTTTGATACATCTTTAAAACTATGTTTTTCTACTTATGCTGTACCTTTAATTTTAGGTGAAATTAAACGTTATATACGTGATGATTCAATGATCCACATATCTAGATCTTTACGAGATATATCTTATCATGCATTACGTTTACAAGAAGAATATTTAAAAAATAATGATAAAGATATATCATTACAGGAATTATCACAACGTATGAAAGTTGATGAAAAAACATTATCACAAGCTATTGCATCAAACAATACTGTTACTTCATTATCATATCCTCTGCAGGATAATGGTAATGATTTAGAAAGTGTGATTCCTGCAAAAAAGAATGCCCTAATGAATGTGCATGAACATATGGATTTATATGATGCTTTGAATCATCTTAATCAAAAAGAACTAACTGTAATAAAGCAAAGATATTTTCATGATTTAACCCAAAGTGAAATCGCACAGGATTTAATGATATCACAAGCCCAAGTATCACGAATCGAAAAACAGGCATTGCATCATTTAAGGAATTATATGTCTTATTAAAGCATATGTTGTTATGGTGATGGTATGCGTTTTATTAAGTTGCAAAGCAAGGATGTTGTGGATGTTGTAACAGGGAGTAAAATTGGTTATGTAAGTGATTTAGAAATAGATGAAGAATGTCATTACATTGAAGCTATTATTGTGGAAAGATATTCATTATTTAAACTCATATGCTTTTTTAAGGGACCTCCAGTTTTAATTATTCCTATTGAAAATATTATAACTATTGGAGATGATGTGATTTTAGTTAGAAATTCAAGTTAAATAGCAAAATAAAATAAAAAATATTCATTCTTCAAGAGTTTTTCCTTTTTTTAATCGACATGTTATGCTATAATAGATGAAGAATTAAAGGAGGTCAGTTCATGGATAAAATTAAAAACTGGTTTTTTGAAGAAGGCGAAGAAGAAACAATAGAAGATGGAATTATAGATACAAATGATGAACATAAAACTACAACTAGCGATTTTGAACAAGCTAAATCAACAAAAACAAGTAATGCAATGAAACAATTCAGTGCTAATAAGGATAGCCATCTTATCTTATTTGAGCCTAGAGCTTATAGTGAGACTCAGGAAATTGCTACTTATTTAAAACAAAAAAGAGCTGCTGTTGTCAATTTACATCGTTTACAAAAAGAACAATCTAAACGTGTTATTGATTTCTTAAGTGGTGTTATCTTCGCTATTGAAGGTGATATTCAACAAATTGGACCTAAGATTTTCTTATGTACACCTAAAAATATTGGTGTTACTGGAAGCATCACAATGGATGAAAACGAAAAGGATGAATAATGAAGTATTAGTGAAAACTAATACTTTCTTTTTGGATATATGTTAGAACATTATAAAGGTGATGAAGTCTTTGTTAAAAAGATTTTAGATTATAAACAACAAGCTGAGTATCAGCAGCATATGATTTTAACACCTTTTTATAATCCTCATGAGCAGGATGTTGTTAGAAGTGTTATTGGTCATGAATTAAAAGTTTATAGTTATGGTGGCTTTATGAATAGTGAAAATCAGCGTATGATTATTTGTCCTGATTTTTATGAGATTGAAAATGAAGATTTCGAGATTGCTTTAGTGATGATTGATTATCATGAACAATTTGGAAAACTAAAGCATCAAGATGTACTTGGGGCTTTAATGCATCAAGGTATTAAAAGAGAATTTATTGGTGATATTTATATGAGTGATAAGATATATTTTGCTTATACAAAAAGTACTTATCCTTATTTAAGAGATAATTTATCACAGATAAAAAGATCTAAGATTCATTTATCATTAAGTGATGAAAAAATTGAAATACTGATATGATTCTCTAAAGTGAACAAAATAAATAATTAAAAGTTCACTAAG
>JAJQEL010000076.1:0-25343 GCA_021201655.1 Erysipelotrichaceae bacterium
AATAGCAAATCATTTTAATTATTTAAATTGTCTACTTGACAAAATCACTTCATTGTATGACATTTTTTACAATAAATAAAACGTTCTCCTTCAAGCTCTTTATATTCAATATATGGTTCTTGAGAGCCACATATACCACATGCTTTAATATCGGTATCTAAAATAACACTACGCATATTATTGCCTCCTTATTTTCATTATAAAACTAACTTTGCTTTTATTTCAACAAACTTCATCATACAAAGTATATCATACTTCGACTATGCTTTCTTATCTAATGCTTTTTGACGCAATTCCTTGACTTCATGGGGCTTTAAACGTCGATATTCCCCTGGTTTTAAGCCATTCAAATTCACATCACCAATTTGATTGCGATGCAATCTTTTAACTTCAAATCCAACTGTTTCAAACATTTTCTTGATTTGACGATTTTTTCCTTCAACAAGCTTTACCATTAATCTTGAAGATCCATGTTCCTCATCCTGACTGACCAGTTTCATACGACAAGGCAAAGTTTTTACTCCTTCTAAATAAACTCCTTTTTGCATTTGTGAAATGGTTTTCTTGGTAATAAGCCCTTTAATCGTAACATCATAGATTTTTTCTAGATGGGTAGAAGGATGCATCATAAGATTCGCAAATTCACCATCATTACTTAAAAATAATATACCAGTCGTATCATAATCTAAACGTCCTATAGGATATATTCTTTCTTTAACCTCATCAAAATAATCAATAACCGTTTTTCTTCCATATTCATCAGACAAAGTACATATACAACCCCTAGGTTTATAAAAAACATAGTAGACCTTATTTTCACTTTCAATTGGTTTTCCATCAATGGTAATAAAGTCACCACTTTTTACTTTAAACCCCATCTCTACAATCTTTTCCCCATTAACTTCTACGCGACCTTGACGTATAAGATCTTCAGCTTTTCTACGACTTGTATAACCACTAGCAGCTATCGCTTTCTGTAGTCTTTCCATTTTGATCACGCTCCTTCCTAATCATTATACACAGATTTTTAATTTAGACAATCATTTTTTATCCGTTAATCATTTCACCTAATAATATAAATGCATATCGAATAATAATATTGAAAGGACTTTCACTCTTTGTTTGATAAATAACCTGATTATCCACAACAATACTAATAACCTCATCATTGATATCATAATGGGCATCGGCTTCATCACCATAATAATATAAATCTTCAGTAATCAAAAAAGAATGACCATGATAATTATAAATACCCTTACTTAAAGTTAAAATACTATGATATTTATCAAAGCATTCTTCATATTTTTGTTGATGAAAGGTAAAATCATCTCCACAATTAAAAGTTACAATAACTAATGATACATCATCTTTAATAGCACGGGTAACTAAAGTCCTTTTGGCTTTTTGAGTATAGCCTGTTTTACCGCCAACACAATATTCATACATAGATAATAATTTGTTTTTATTAGTCCATGTCCCACCACCATCTTCTCTTTGATAGCTTATTGTACTTACAATATCATTAAAGATAGGATTTTGACTACAATAACTCATTAACAATGCCATATCATAAACCGTGGAAAGATTTCCTTCATCTTCTTCATCTAAACCAGTAGGATTAGAAAAATGAGTAGAAATCATGCCAATTTCTATAGCTTTTTGATTCATCATATCAACAAATGTTTCAATATCACCACCAATGTTTTTAGCGCATACTAAAGAAGCATCATTCCCTGATCTTAATAATATTCCATGTAATAAATCCCTTAAACTAATGGTATCCCCTATATGTATATAGACACCACTTCCCCATGCATCATTCACTTCTTCACCAATAGTATAAATATCATTTAAATCACCATTTTCTATAGCAATAATGGCAGTCATAATTTTAGATATAGAAGCAACACTTTGAACATCATCTATATTTTGTCCTTCTAAAACATTTAAGTTCAATGAATCCATGACAATATAAGCTTTACCAGTAAAATCAACAGCATGAACATGACAAATAGATAATAGAAAACATAATATAAAAATGATTTTCTTCATAATATCACCAAAATATTATATGAAAAAAAGAGTAGAATATTTCTACTCGTAACGATTTTCGTTTTCTTCAATACATTTTTGAATACGTGATTGGACAAGTTGCGCAATTTCGGTGGTATTCATATCTTTATAATCTTCATAATATAATGGCTCAAGATAGTGCACCTGGGCATTAACTTTTTTGATAGAGTTATCATCAAAGACTTTATAACAATCAATCATTGCTACTGGCACAATCGGTTTTTTAGCATTAGTAGCCGCCTTGAATGTGCCGCCTTTAAACTCTAGCATCTTATTTTTTTGACGACAACGTGTGCCTTCAGGAAATATTAAGTAATTAACTCCTGCTTGTAATTCTTTAGAAACTTGTCTAATCATCTTAACTTGCGATCTGAGGTTTTCACGATCAATACCAATGAATTCCAGCATTTTGATACAATCACCTATAACTATAACATCCAATAATTCCTGTTTGACGACTGCCTTATAAGGCTTATCCAATGTTTCAAAAATAATTAATGGGTCAAATAATCCCTGATGATTAGGAGCCAATAAATAACCTTGCTCGGAAGGTAGATTTTCCATGCCAAAGCCATGGAAATCAACATTCGCTTTACTAACAACTTTATGGGAAATATTTTGAATATAAGTAAATCTCTCGGTAAATGATGTATCTTCAATATGTTTATTATAATATCTTATTTTTAATAACCACCCAGGAATATAAAATAAAACTTTTATAACAATTAATATAATTCTTTTCATAAATTTCCTCTTTGATATATTTCTAAATTAAATGTTTCTTTTGTTTTTGTTTCTACAAGTTTAAAGCCATAGCTGCTAAAATCAGGAAAATATGTTTCTCCTGTATATTCTCCAGGGATTCTTGATATCAGTAATTGATCAACATAAGGTAATGCCTGCTGATAAATAGAAGCCCCACCAGTAATATATAAATCTTTATGATTATCTTTATATTCATTAATAACATCTATGAGAGATGTTCTAACTTCAACACGCTCATCATCAAACATATCATAACATACCACAATATTATGGCGTTTTGGCAAAGGTCTACCAATGGCTTTATAAGTCGTATAACCCATACAAATGGTTTGATGAATAGTTGTTTCTTTAAAGTGTTTCATATCTTCTTTATTATTCCAGGGAATACCATTAGATGAATCCTTTTTACCAATAAGCTGATTTTTATCCATTGCGACTATAATACTAATCATTAGACACTCACCTTTCCGACTAAACGCCCATGACTTTGATAGTTTTCTATTTTGATATCATCAATAGTAAAATCATAAATAGATGTAATATCTGGATTAAGTTTTAACTGACATAATGGTAATGGTTCTCTGGATATTTGTTCTTTGACAACATCAAAATGATCTTTATAAATATGTAAATCACCAAATGAATGAACAAATTCTTTAGGTTCATAACCACAGACCTGAGCTAACATAGATGTAAAAAGAGCATATGAAGCAATATTAAAAGGAACACCTAAGAATGTATCAGCACTTCTTTGATATAATTGACAAGATAAATATTTTTTATCATTGGATACATAAAATTGTAAAAATGCATGGCAAGGTGGTAAAGCCATTTGGTCTACTTCAGCAGGATTCCAGGCACATATAATATGGCGTCGTGAAAAAGGATTGTTTTTTAATGAATCAATGAGTTTATCTAATTGATCAACACCTTCTTCATTAAAATTACGCCATTGTCTACCATATACCGGTCCCAATTCACCATATTTTAATACAAATGGATCAGTTGCGTCCAACGCTTTAATTTTAGCCACAAATTCGTCTAATGTTTCACCTTGATAATCTTCTGATTGCTTATATATTTCATAAGGCCATTCATTCCATATTTTAACATTTCTATCAACTAAATATTTTATATTCGTATCTCCTTTAATAAACCATAATAACTCTTCAGCTATTGGTCTTAAAAACATCTTTTTAGTTGTAAGCAAAGGAAAACCTTCTCTTAAATCATAACGATTCTGATAACCAAAAACACTTCTTGTACCTGTTCCTGTACGATCATCCCTATCTTCACCGTTATCTAAAATATATTGACACATATCTAAATATTGTTTCATATTCAACCCTCCTTAGAGTATTATAACCAATAAATAGTCTTTTGTCATTGAAAAATCAAATGTTTTCTTTCACAAGGATTCTTGCATAACTCATATCAATACCGATTGCTCCTAATGGCGCCGTTATAAGAATGGCTAAAACAGCTACTGATAATACAATGGAACCACATGATAATCCCATGGCTAAAGGAACGGAACCAATAGCTGCTTGTACCGTCGCTTTAGGAAGATAAGCTATCACGCAAAATAATCTTTCTTTAATATTAAGATTTGTACCAATGAGACATATCCAAACCCCAATAGCACGCACAGCTAAAGCCACAAAAATCATCAAAACTGCCCCAATACCTGTTGTTAAAGCATAACGAATATCAACTGCTGCTCCCACTAAGACAAACAGCATAATTTCGGCAAATAGCCATAACTTTCCTGTCATATCAGCTAAAGATGATGATGTATCTTTTTGACTTGTCAATTTGATAACACATGCCATTGACACAACAGCCAATAACCCTGATAAAGATATATAATCCTCTAACCACGTTTCAATACTCATTAATAAGAAAGCTACACCTAAAATAATAATGATTTTCATACTATTTTGCATATGTTGATGTTTAAACATAAATGCTAAAATCAAGCCTGCTATGATACCTAATACAATTCCTAAAACAATAGAAACAGGAATATTCACAAAATCCAATAATTGGACACTCCCACCTTGAGCCATTGTTAAAAACGATGAAAACAATACAATAACATAAATATCGTCACATGAAGCCCCTGCTAAAATCATTTGTGGTATTCCTTTTTCTGTGCCGTATTGATTTTCAATCAGATAAACCATTCTCGGAACAACGACGGCTGGAGAAACTGCTGCTAAAACCGCCCCCATGACAGCCGCTTCAATTCTTGTAACTCCTAAAATAAATGGAGCAAACAAAATATAAGCTATAAGTTCAAACGTTGCAGGTAAAAAAGCCATTAAGATAGCTGGTCTTCCTACTTTCTTTAAATCCTCTAAATTCAACGTTAAACCTGCTTTAATCAATATAATAATTAAAGCAATTTGTCTTAACTGAGATGAAATATTTAAAATACTTTCATCCAATACATTTAAAACATATGGTCCTAAAACAATGCCAGTTACAAGTAACCCAATAATTTTTGGTAGTTTTATTTTTTCCACAATATAACTCATCGATAAACCAACCAAAATCATTAATGCTAAAGATGCTAACATATTTTCTCCTCCTTAATTAAAAAAGCTGATGACCACAACAAAAAGATGTTGTAGATGTCATCAGCTTATAGCAGTTTGAGTTTCCTCAGGGAGACAATCATTCCCTACCAAGATAGTATCATAATTTTCTCATTTATTCAATAACTTTAACACATTGAGCACGATATTTTTCCATCATTTCCTTAAATATTTCACCACTCGTCGGTGGTGTATAAGTAACGGCATTGGCTCCTGCCGCAATAACATTTCTAATAGTTTCATCAGTAGGTCCACCTGTGGCAATAATAGGAAAATGAGGATCAATCTTTCTTAAAGCCTTCACAATCTCCGTCGTATTTTTTCCACCAGATACATTAACGATTTTTGCGCCAGTATGTAACATACGTTCTTCTAGCGGTTCATCCATTGAAACAATAGTCAAAACAATAGGTATATCTAGAAAACTAGAAAGTTCCTGTACAAATTCTGTTGTTGTAGGGGCATTTAAAACCACAGCACTAGCACCATTCAATTCTGCATCCATCGCAATCTTATGAACACGAGGACCTGATGTTGTGCCACCACCAACACCTGCAAAAACTGGCTTTTGGGCCACTTCAATAATAGATTTCGTAATCTGCATAGTTGGAGTAAATGGATAAACTGCAATAACTGCATCCGCATTACAATTAGCAATAATAGCTACATCAGTCGAAAAAACTAATGATTTAATACGTTTACCATTCACAACAATACCACTTGCTTCATATATACATTGAGGCACTTTAATTGTATGACGTAAAGTAGAGTCAATGTAAGGGACTTGTTTATTCATATTTTTCACTCCTCGAAGCTATCATATACTATCAATATGAATTCATGATGAAGACAACCTAAAAGGAATGTTAAAACATTCCTAAGTAAACATTTGATAATTAATAGAATAAAACATTAATAATACATCTATCATATACAACATGGTGATTCTACCTTCACCATCATCATCATGCTTATTACATAAAACAATTTCCCTGCAAGTTTCTTTCATCTCATCTAATTCAAACTGGGTAAAAGCGACTATGTAACATTCTTTTTTAACAAGTTCATCAATCACTTCTTTTTGATTTTTGAAAAAAGCACCTTTCATATCTATAATAAAAACAACGGATGTACGATGGATTGTTTTAACAATTTCATCCTGCTTAGCATCTGTTAGTCCAATACGCACAAATTTATTCTGATTAGCCATCATTTTTTGAAAATGCAAACCAATGCAAGTCGCAAATGGTGTACCAAAAATAGCAATCTCAGGTGATAAACATATATGCTTACAAATATGATCAATTTGATCATAATCCAACATTGAAAAACTATAATCCAGATTTTCTTTTACCCTCTCTGTATACATCTCAAAAATTGGCTGCAAATCTGATTTATCGGCAAATGTAACCACATCATTAAAAGTAGGACGATCTGATCTTGACTGGGCAATTTGTTGTTTCAAATCTTTATAGGAATCAAATCCGCATGTCTTTAAAAATCGTGTGATAGCTGTTGTTGTTCCATAACTATGACGAGCTAAATCTCTAATCGTCATATAAGGTAACTCATGATAATATTTTAAAATAGCTTTTGCCATATTATAATTTTTGTCGTGCATATCACCATAATTAACGATACTTAATAAATAAGCCACAAATGATGAAAGTTTGTCCATAAAAAAACCTCCCTGTCTATTTATTATTGTATTATAAATGACAAAGTTTCACAAGAATTTTGTAAAAAAAACAACCAATACTTTTAATTATGCTTGTTAATATAATATAATATCAGGTCTGCCTAATTTTTTTGAAGGAATTGTTGCGTATTTTCTATTGTGTAATCAAAATTGTATTCGACACATTTTTCTAGCTCTTTTTCATATTCTTTTTGATCAAAATCAATCACAGGTGAACATTGTGAACAATAATCAAATACACGACTAAATTTTAATCTTGATAATGTTAACTCTTCGCTCATATTTTTACTCGTATAATTTAACTTTAACTCAAAATACTCTAAAGATCTAAGAAAAATTTTTTTCATCATTCGATGTCTTTCATCATCAAATTGACATTCAAACATATTTGCAAATGCTTCACTAGTTATGATTTTTTTATCGCGAAGCCAATAATCTACTCCGTGTCCAGCTACCTTGACTATAAAGAACATCAGATAATCCTTCCATTAAATCAGAAACAACTGAGTATAAAATATCCTCTTACTATTTATATACGCTCAAAATTTTTTGGAGAATTAAAAAAGTTCTCTTAAAGAGAACTTTTGTGTATTAACCTAAATCTTCACCATTCGTTTCAATGACATGTTTATACCAATAGAATGATTTCTTCTTAGCTCTTGAGAAATCACCTTCATGAGCATTTGTATAATTAACAAAGATGAAACCATAACGTTTGTCATATTCGCCAGTAGATGCAGATACGATATCGATAGGAGCCCACATAGTATAACCTAATAAGTCAACACCATCATAATCAACTGCTTCTTTCATAGCTGCAATATGAGCTTTTAGATAATCAATTCTATATTGATCATCAACAACATATTCATCATTATCGTCAATATACTTATCATAAGCACCAAATCCATTTTCAACAATCATCATAGGTAATTCAAATCTATCATTGAACCAGTTTAAGCACCATCTTAAACCAACAGGGTCAATTTGCCATCCCCAATCAGATGCTTTCAAATAGGTATTTCTTACATAATCTTCTTCAGAGAAGTCAAAACTACGACCGAATCTACCAGTATATTGTGTTGCATAACTCATATAATATGAGAAGCCAATATAATCAACAGTCCCTTCAGCTAATGCTTTTTCATCTTCAGGTAAGATAAAATTATCATAACCTTTTCTTTCAAATTTCTTTAATAAGTGTTTTGGATAATGTCCTCTCGCATGAACTTCTACATACCAGTATTTTTGATGCATAGCTTGTTGTGCATTCAATACATCTTCAGGGTTACAAGTAGCAGGATAAACACCATTCATACCAATCATACAACCAATCATAGCATCTGGATCAATTTCATGACATGCTTTAACAGCTAAAGCAGAAGCTACTAACTCATGGTGAGCAGATTTATACATCATATATTCAATATCGTCGCCTTCTTTAACAAGAACAGCACCTTCTTGAGCTAAGTGATGAGCACCCATAGCATGTAATTCAGCTTGATTATTGATTTCATTGAAAGTCATCCAATATTTTACTTTTCCTTTATATCTTTCAAAGCAAACCTTAGCAAATCTTACAAAGAAATCGATACATCTTCTATCCATGAAACCATTATAGTTTTTAGCTAAGCCATAAGGAATTTCAAAGTGAGATAAAGTAATAACTGGTTCAATACCTAAACGATTCATTTCATCAAACATCTCATCATAGAATTTTAAACCTGCTTCATTAGGTTCTTCCTCATCACCATTAGGGAAAATTCTTGTCCAAGCAATAGAAGTTCTAAAAGCTTTAAATCCCATTTCAGCACATAAAGCTAAGTCTTCTTTATAATGATGATAAAAATCAATACCTACATGGTTAGGATAATCTTCCCCATTAACCACACCATCAGTAATTCTTCTAGCAACACCATTAGATCCAGCAGTCATAACATCAGCAATACTAGGACCTTTTCCATCAACATCCCAAGCACCTTCAGCTTGGTGAGCAGCAATTGCACCACCCCATAAAAAGTCTTTTCTAAAAGCCATTTTTAATATTTCCTCCATTTCTTTCTTTTATTATACTATTTTTTTATATCTATGTCATGAAAAATATGGTCATTACAATTAAAATTGTGGTCATTACAATTAAAATTTACATTAAAAGGAGCTTCATTTTGAAGTTCCTTTATCTAACGATCCATTTCATAACTGCTTCTTTAAGTCTTACACCAAGCCCAATATATATAACCCTACCTTGAAGAGTTGCATCATATTTTTCTCTAATTATTTGTTGATAAGCATCATCAGCTAGTATAGCTAAATCATCACTATCTTTATGACCAAACTTGAATTCAATCACATATGACGCATATTTATCATTTTTAGCCTTTAATATAATATCTGTTCTACCTTTGCCTTCTTCTGAATTGGATTTAACTTCATGTGTATTAGATAAGTATAAACACAAAGGAAATAAAAGCATATGATAACTGTTTTCGTTCTTAAAATCATAATATGAAGGCACTAATAATAATTTTTTATAAGCAGCAATAAAACCTTTTTCATCTTCATCCTGTAAACTTTC
Source organism: Erysipelotrichaceae bacterium (assembly GCA_021201655.1). Classification (GTDB taxonomy): domain Bacteria; phylum Bacillota_I; class Bacilli_A; order Erysipelotrichales; family Coprobacillaceae; genus JAJQDJ01. The sequence continues at coordinate 9,716 of JAJQEL010000076.1, forward strand.
AATGACATTGTCTAAAAATTCCACAGATGAAACATCCATATAGTACGATAACAATTCCTTGAATTCGTCAACGACTTCTAAATTAGGAATCCTAATGCGATATCTTCGACCTTTGATTTTCTTATCAACAGTTAAATAACCAGCATTGATAAATAGGCCCCACAATGTAGATGTTTCTGATTTTTCATAAAAGCTTGTACCCATTTTAACATTTGTTTGAAGATAATTTTGTTTAATTAAAGTTTCAAAACCATCTTTAAAAGAACTATCTGCACTTTTCATAGCATTAATAATCATCGTATTAGCACTTGTATCAACCCAATAAGTTTCAATTTCTTGATTATCTGCATAATTAAGGATAGACCATGGATTATAGACATCCGTATTGCCAATATGATAGCCATCATACATGTCTTTCACTTCTTCGTTTAATTCTAATTCATAGTATTCTAATAACTCTTTTGTTTCATCTTCAGTAAAGCCAAAATATTGAGAATATTTCTTATCAGCCACTGTACAAATGACTGGATTATTTAATTTAGAAAAAATATTTTCTTTGGCTACTCTTTGAATACCTGTTAGCATAGCCAATTCTAAATAAGAATTATCTTTGAGAACAGTTGATAACAGAGAGTCTAAATCCCCATGTATTTCCTCATAAAATCCATTAACATGAGCTTCAATAAAAGGCGTGTCGTATTCATCAATTAATAAAATAACTTTTTTACCATAATAATGATATAATAATTTGGTTAAAAAAGATATTGCATTCGTTATTTTTGATAAAGTAGCCATTTCATCCAATAACTCTCTTCTAATTAATTTATAGCGTTGTTTATCTGATTCATTCATATCTAAACTATTTAATTCAAGTTCATAATAATCATATACATTTAATAATTGTTCTTTTAAATAAGATATGATCTTTTTTTCGTATCATTAGCATCTTTAAACGTTAAAAATATTGTAGGATATTGATTGATGTAAGAAGCATATTCTGTTTCCATAATATTTGTGTTTTCAAATATATCTTTTGATGTTTTTTTGATATCAAAAAATTCAGCCATCATTGACATATTCAATGTCTTTCCAAATCTTCTTGGTCTAGTAATTAAGGTGATCATTGTGCCATTATTGTCAAGAAATTCTTTAATCATAAGCGTTTTATCAACATGATATAAGTTTCGTTCTTTTAACACTCTATAATCACTAATTCCTATTGGTAAATTTTGTTTCATGATCACCAACTCCTTAACACTATTATAACATAAAAGGAACTTCAATTTGAAGTTCCTATTTTACTGTAATAAGTTGTAAATAATTTGTTGTCCCTTCAACACCAGGTGTACCACCTGTAACTAATATCTTGTCTCCTGCTTCAATACCATGTTCTTTAGCTATTACTTCTGCTAAATTCATTAAAGCTTCTTTGGTATCCATATGCGCAGCTGCACAAGAAGTAATGCCCCAATTAAGAGCTAATCTCTTAGTAGTCTTATCAAATGGTGTTGGTGCTATAATAGGACATTCAGGTCTATATCTAGACATTTTCTTAGCTGTATAACCAGATTCTGTATAAGCGATAATAGCTGCAATATCAAATCGATTAGCAATATCCACCACTGACATACAGATAGCTTCACTTGGGTCTTTTGGTGCTGTTTTTACTGCATCATCATGTAAAGCTTCATAATCTAAAGCCGCTTCTGTTTTTAAAGCAATCTTACGCATTGTTTCTACAGCTTCCTCTGGATATTTACCTTGTGCTGATTCACCTGATAACATAATGGCATCAGAACCGTCAAATATTGCATTTGCAACATCTGATACTTCAGCTCTTGTAGGTCTTGGATTTTCCTGCATAGATTCAAGCATTTGGGTTGCTGTTATAACCACTTTACCAGCATCTTTACATTTCTTGATAATACTTTTTTGAATAAGTGGCACGTCTTCAGCAGGTATTTCTACACCTAAGTCTCCTCTGGCAACCATAATACCATCTGCCACTTTAATAATATCATCAACTTTTTCTACACCTTCGCTATTTTCAATCTTTGCAATAATTTGAATATTTGGTTTTCCATGTTCAATAAGCACTTTCTTGATATCCAAAACATCTTGTGGACGTCTGACAAATGATGCTGCAATATAATCAACATCCTGTTGGCATCCAAAAACCAAATCAGCTCTATCTCTAGGTGAAATAAAATCAAAACCTAATTCAATACCAGGAACATTAATACCACGTTTGTTTTTCACAACACCATCATTGGCACATAAACAAACAATATCAGTTCCATCAACATGGTCAACCATTAATTCTACTTGACCATCATTCACAAGAATAAATCCACCTGGTTTAACATCTTTATATAAATCCTTGTAAGTGGTTGTAAAACGTTTTGATGTACCAACAATATCCTCTACGCATATAACAACTGTTTGACCTTTTTGAAAACCTGTAGCTCCTCCTTCAAAATCACCAGTTCTGATTTCAGGTCCCTTTGTATCCAAAAGAATGGCACAGTTTGTTCCTAACTTATTATTAATTTGACGTAATAAATTAAATTTTTTCTCATGTTCCTCATGAGATCCATGAGAAAAGTTACAGCGCATTACATTCATTCCAGCCTTCACTAACTTAGTCATCATTTCTTCGTTATCAGAAGCTGGGCCAATTGTACATACAATCTTCGTTTTCTTAATCTTTTCTTTTTCCATTCGCTTAATCTCCTATACCCCATTCAATATTAATATCTAATCTTTAAAACGTCTTCGTAAATACCCTTATCGTATTGACGTTTATGCCCTAACACTTCAGTAATAGGTAAACCAACGATTTCACTACCTTGTTGTGAAATACAAAGACCACCTTTGCCTTCTTCTAATAATTCAACTGCTTTAATACCCATACGAGTAGCTAAAACACGATCTCTTGCTGTAGGACTTCCCCCGCGTTGCATATGTCCTAAAACGTTAGCACGTGTTTCAAAACCAGTTGCTTCTTCAATTCTCTTAGCTAATGCATTAACATCAGTAATATGTTCAGTAATAACAACCAATGCATGTTTCTTGTCAGTTGCTTTAGATTGTTTTAAGGCTTCAATCAATTCATTTTCATCAAAACCACTTTCACTTGTGATAATATCTTCAGCACCACAAGCCAAACCTGCATGAACTGCTAAATCTCCACATCTTCTTCCCATAACTTCAAGAATAGTGCATCTTTGATGAGAACTAGATGTATCGCGTAACTTATCTAATGCATCAACAATTGTATTCAATGCTGTATCAAAACCAATTGTAAAATCAGTATCAGGAATATCATTATCAATCGTACCAGGTAAACCAATACAGTTAATACCCATCTTAGTTAAAGCTAAAGCACCTTGGTAACTACCATCGCCACCAACAACAACCAAAGCTTCCATACCGACTTTCTTCATTTGTTCAATTGCTTCAAGTCTAACAGATTCTTCTTTAAATTCAGGGAAACGTGCTGACTTTAAAAAAGTACCACCACGATTAATAATATTACGTGTACTATGTTTGTCAAATTCAATAAAGTCACCTTCATGTAAACCTTTATAACCTAATCTGACACCATAAACTTTAATACCTTTATTCAAGCAAGTTCTTGTTACAGCTCGAATTGCAGCATTCATACCAGGTGCGTCGCCACCTGATGTTAAAACACCAATACATTTTACCATAATTATTCTCCTCTCAATTCATCCGAATTATTACTTAAATTGTAACATAAAAACTTCTTAGATTCTATACTTTTCGTTTATTTCTAAATAATGATTACGTTAAATCTTGCATTATTTCATTAGTTAATGCTTTAATTTTTGAAATAATCGCTTTTGCCTTAATTTCATCTCCCTTCCTTAAAGTATAGACCTTTTTCAAATCATTATAACCATAAATACTTGTAAAAAACGTTGGTAAATGATTAATCAATCGATAAGATAGAATTGTCAGCAATATTTCATCTCTTGACCAGCTAGTAACATTTTCTTCACCAATACTATCTAATAAAAGATAATCAACTTTCATAATTTCCTCTAAATCATTACTTTCATTAGTCGAAAAACTAGATTTTAAATCAATCAGAAATGTAGGGAAATGAATAATACCAACATCATAACCTTTAAGGGCTAATTGATTCATCATTCCTGCCATTAAAGTAATATTTTGTAGTGGATCATCGCCATGCAAATATAAGCCTTTATCGCCAGATTGATCAACATATTTTAAAATCATAGTTAAGCTACGTAAATCATTTTGTGGAAGTTTATCAATGTTTTTTACAATATCTAAATCAAATAAATTAGTTAATAATATAGATTCATTCATATTACTTATAAATTTATCTAATAATTCTCTTTTATCCTGTAATTTTTTCCCTAAGGAACAACTTTCCATTTCTAAAACAATTTGATCATCATAATAACTTAATACTTTTTTCATTCCGATACTAGCTTTCGGGCATGTATCCAAAGACTGGCAATGTTCACACATTGCACTATCTTCTTCATAATCTAAAAATTCTACCCAGTAATCATTCATAATATTCGTATTTAATTGATGATTTCTTAAAAAAGCTTTAATATTCTTGTTTTTTAAAAGACGTAATATACTTTCCTGTTTCATCTTAGAAATATCATAAGTTTCTATTTCATTACTTACTTTATTCATACACTACCGCCTTTCAATTTATCTAATAAAGATTTTGCTTCTGCATTATCAACTACCGGTTTTTCTTTGACTTCTATATCATCATCCGTAACATCTTCATGCATCAATTCCTTATAAGCATCCATAGCTGTTTCAATATGTTTCCTTGTCCATGAAGAACCAATTGTTTCTAAATAACGTTTTGATAAACGATTATCATTCTTACCTAAAACATATTCCAATAAAACATTCACTACTGCTGGTTTCAATCCTAATTGATTCATTAATGTCTCAACAATCATCAAATCATGATAGACAGGTTCCTTACCACCCTGCTTATCCTTTAATAATTCATAAGGAGTAATACTATCAAGATATTTCATATGCAACTCTAAAGGTGAATTATCATGCGCTGTTGTTTGATATTGCATCGGTTGTTTATGATAAACTTCACTTAAAGATGATTGATGATCAAGGTCATAGTATTCTTTAATCTTGTTTTTTAATATCTGCTTATTAATCCCTGTTGATTCCATAGACTCCTTAACAAATCCTGCCAAAGTAATGGCATCAATATGATAAACCTGTGCTAATTGAATAACATATTTTTCATCGTCTTTATTTAATTTTTTACGACTTACCTGATAATCAGATAATGTCTTATAAAATAAATCATAATCATAATCTAAAACGACTTCTTTTGTTTTTTCTTCAGGCATATCTTCACTATATTTAAGTTTACGACTATTTTGTCTGTGTGTTATTGTAAAGACATCTTGAAATCTGGCAGTTACTTCTTCATAATCATTAACATTTTCATGATAGACTTTAAAATATTGGATAGTTCTTTTAAGATCATCCATAGATAATGATTCCTCTAATAAAGATGTTAGAATTTGATTTTTAAAGAATGCTTTTAAAGACAATGGTGACATGAGTTGAAAAATATACTGCGTTAAATTATCGTGATGCTTGACATAAGTTTTAATGAGACCAATTGCTTCTAATGATCTAAGTTGTTTTTCTAAATCAATCATATTAATAGATAAAAAACTCAAAAGCCTTGATAAAGGTACTGCAGAATTATTCTTTTTCATGCGTTTGCCTTCTAGATGAAGCATCATATACAAATGAACAGATGGTGCCCCAATAAGTGGCTGATAAAGATAATAAAGTATATCATTTTGTATTTCATCGAGGGGATAAAATATCTCACAACGATAAAAATCACTCATGTACAATTTCACTTGTTAGAATCCTTTCTATATTTTGATATAAATCTTCAAAGCCTAAAGTATTATCTAATACATAATCTGCTTTCTTCTTTTTTTCTTCTATTGATATTTGTTGTTGCATAAGATGTAATGCTTCATCTTTATCAATATGATTACGTTTCATTAATCGCTCACATTGTGTTTTTTCATCTACATATACAACAATAATCTTATCACAAAGATATTCAAAATGAGCTTCATAAAGTAATGGAATATCTAAGAAGATAACATCTTCATGAGATTGTTGGATTTGTTTTTTCATGGTACTTGATACATAAGGATGAATAATATCTTCTAATTGCTTTTTTAACCTTTCATCATTAAAAACAATCTTACCCAATTTTTTACGATCAATATTACGATCTTCATCCATACAATCCATAAACATCTCTTTGACCTGATAATAACTTCTTGTTCCTTTATCTAAAGCATGATGAGATATTTCATCAGCATCCAATACTACATATCCTTTTTGTCTTAAATAGCTAGTCACAGTACTTTTTCCACCAGCTATAGAACTTGTAATACCTATTACTTTCATAACATCATTTCCTTTATCTTTATCATTAATTTTATGCCATCAATCATATCTTGATGAGAGTAACGTTCACTTTCATATTTATTCTCATTGATATCTTGATGAACTTCTTCAATTTCACCATAAAAATCATCAAATTCATAATCCTTATAATGTGTTTCTTCTTTTCCATTGTTATATCTAACCAAAATTTCTTTAGGACGATAAAATGGTGATAATTCTATTTGTCCTTTTTCCCCAATAATAATCATTGACGTATCATAATCCTTCATAATGGCATTATTCATGACGACTTGACAATCATCATATATTAAAGTGACTTTATCATCAACATCAACATCATAATTTTTTGTATAATCTACTTTGATATCTAATATTGGTTTTTTATCAAATCTAAGATCATTGCGATATTATAAATACCTACATCAAATAAAGCGCCACCTTGAGTTACATCAAACAAATAACTATTTTCATCATACTCCGTATTATAGCAGAAACTATTTTCCAGATAATTTATATATCCAATAATCCCTTGATCAAGTAATTTCTTTAACTCACTAACCATTGGTATAAACCTGGATTTCATAGCTTCCATAAAGAAAACATTATTTTTTTCACTTATATCAATTAATTCAATAATTTCATTAACTGATAATGTCGAAGGTTTTTCCACTAATACAGCTTTACGATTTAATAATGCTTTCTTAGCCCATTGATAATGATATTTATGAGGTAAAGCAATATAGATAGCATCAATGTTTTTATCATTGATAAGTTCATCATAATCTGTATATATATGACATTCAGGATGAGTATCCATTGCTTTTTGATATTGTGATTTGGTACCTATAGCATAAAGCTTTCCATTTGTACTATATGATAGACCCTTTTCAAATCTTTGAGCAATTCTGCCATACCCAATAATACCCCAATGAATCATCACTAATACCTCCTCTTTTGACACTGAGGACAAAAATAAGTTCCTCTTTGATTAATATATATTTTCTTTATTTGAGTTTCGCATTTAGGACATTTATCTCTGCCATGAACCTGTAATTCACGTTGAAATAAACCATGAATGCCATTTGAATCAAAGCTGGAAACAGTTGTTCCACCTTGTTCAATAGCTCTATTTAAGATATCAATTGATACTTCTCTTAATTCATTACATCTTTTTTTAGATAATCTTGCAGCTTTACTACGGGGATCAATACCCATCGCAAAACATATTTCATTCGCATAGATATTACCTATACCACTCATAATATTTTGATTGAGCAAAGCTGCTTTAATAGATAAAGAACTATGATGCAATAAATCATATAATTCATCAGTTGTAATATCAAAAGGTTCTTTACCTAATTTAGATAAAGGTAACGCTTCTAGATAATGATCTTTATCAACTAACCTCATTCTACCAAACTTACGTGTATCCAAATATCTTAAATCCTGACCATTATCTAAATGAAAGGAAACATGTGTGTGTTTTGTGATAGGTTCACAACTATCAACAATATGATATTTTCCTTCCATCCTTAAATGTGAAATAAAAGCATCATCATCTAAGATAAAAATCAAATATTTACCATATCTATCCACTTCAATAAAATGCTGATTCACTAATCTATAAAAATCATCAATATCATTTTCAATCATCTTAGGATAATAAATATCCATACCTATAATTTGATGACTTAATATAAATCCTCTTAATGTTTGTCTAACTGTTTCAACTTCTGGTAATTCAGGCATCTTATTCCCTTCGTTTCTATATAAATTCATTCATTGCAAATTAATATTTACTTATAGCATACATATAATATAATAACTATAGAGATGAATCAAAGTTTTTATAAAACTCAATCATCCTCACTATTATAGCACGATTAGACATTTTTTCATAGAAATTATCATGAGCTAAATATGAAAAACAGGAGGATTGAGTATAGAAGATTTTATGAAATATTTAGAAAATACTTTTGGTGTGGATAATCCAATATTTATATCAGAGATCTATTATAATAATTTATGTAAAGAAAGTATTAGACGAAAATTATATAAACTTGAACATACTGATCAAATCAAACGTTATTATCGCTGTATTTATTATATTCCCACACAAACGATTTTTGGTGATTCAAAGCTTATATTTGAAGATATTATAGAAAAGAAAATTATATGATTATAAATAGTGGTTTAATTTATGAATATATATGAAAGAGCTAAGGTTATAATCCTTAGCTCTTTCTGCCTAAAAATATTTAAGTTTTATTGTACATAATTTAACAAACAAAGCTTGCAAATATTTTTTTGATTTTATGAAAAGACAATATCTTCGATGTAGTTTCCAGTATTCTATTCTTTTTAATTCATTTTTATCCTGAATATGAATAATACTTGCAATTTCATCAATAAGGTTTTCAAAATCTAAATATCGTTGTTCCAATTCTTTTTGTGTCATCTGCTTACGCGAATGACTATTAGAACGAATATGAACAATGTAGAGTTCTTCTTCTATAGTTGGACATAGATGTGAATACATATAAGGAAGAAGCATTTGAAAATTTTGTCCTACTTCATATTCAGGAATATGTTTTTGTGGAAAAATTTTAAAAAATTCTTCAGATTTTAACATATAGCATCCACAACACACAAAAGTTTCTGAAAATAATATTGGAAAGAACAACTCTTCATTCTTAATATTACCTCTTCTTTCACCACTATTCGTTCTTTTGCCATTAGCATCATCAATATAATACATGAGACTCCTTACACATTGGTATTGAGAATGATCCAAAAGAAATTGGACACGTTTTTCAATGGAATCATCTGCTAATTCATCATCACTATCAGGCCAAATAAGATATTCTCCACTAACATATCGTAACCCATAATTAATAGCAGTTGCAGCACAGTGATGTTGTGTTCTAATAATATAATAATGATATCCTTGCTTTATAAATTGTTTTCTATACTTTTCAGCAATTTCTATAGTTTTATCAGTAGATCCATCATCAACCAATATCATTTCTATACAACCATATGTTTGATTCAACACTGATTCTAATAATCTGCCAACAAATAATTCACCATTATAAACTGGCGTGACTATAGATACTAAGCCTTTTACATACGTACACATATCCTTGTCCTCTATCTTATTTGCGTCATTTGATGATTCTCTATATGATAAACATGATCACATACATCAGCTAAGCTAGAATGATGCGTTACAATGATTATTGTTTTACTGTTTTTCATTGCTTTAATTGATTCAATAATTGTTTTTTCAGTTTCCATGTCCAATGCAGCTGTTGCTTCATCCATAACAAGTATTTCAAATTCTTTATAAAAAGCTCTTGCTAAAGCTATTCTCTGCCTCTGCCCACCTGAAATAGCTGTTCCGTTTTCTCCAATTAAAGTATGTAAACCGTCAGGCATATTTTTAACATCTTCCCATATTTGTGCCTGTTTTAATGCATCTATGATTTTATTCTTATCTTTTGTATCAGATAAGTAAGTAACATTTTCCTCTATCGTTTCTCCATTTAAATAAACAGTTTGAGGTATATAACTAATGATACTTCCAATATTTCCTTCACATATACCTTCATTATCTCTATGACTTACAATATCATAATCATCATATTTAACTGAGCCTGATTGAGGCTTAAGAAGGCCTAAAATAATATCACAAAAAGTCGTTTTACCACAACCTGATAGCCCTGTTATAGCTATACAACTTCCTTTAGGAATAAATAGGGATATATTTTCTAAGACAGGATGATTTCCGATATATTCAAAGCTTATATTATCAATTGATAAACCATCATGGAATGTTATTTCTTTATGTCTGACTTTTTTCAATTCTTTTTCTTTGTTTTTTAAGACTTGATAATCATTAAGTTTTTCTAACACGGATTTATATGATTCATCCGCAACTTGAATATTTACTAAACTATTAACAATCACATATGGCAAAGCAATCATACGTATAAGAATAGCCAAATAGACAAGTACTGAAGCAAAAAAGGATAAAACATCCAACCTGAAATAAATAATAAAAGCCAGTAATACAAATATAATAGCCTGTGATACGTTTTGCATCAAAGCACTTATAATACTTCTTCGATATTCAAAAACACTTTCTAACCCTGCATATTCCTTACTTGATTCATTATATTCCTGCAGTATTCTTTCACTTTGAGTCCCTATTTTAAGCTCTTTAAAAGCTCCATACGCTAAAGTAACCTTGGCATTCACTTTAATACCACTCAAGCGTTTTTCTTTCCCTAATGTCATAACCTGCCTATTATTAAAGTAATACATCATTAATATAAGCATTATCATAATTATAACTGTCATAGCTCCAATGAAACTAGAAACATATATAAGAGCTAGTGAATAGCCTATAAACGTCATTGTATTCGATATCAAGGTTATGGTTAAAACAATTAGATTCATACTAGCGGTCGTATCATTTCTTATAATAGTTAATGTCTGCATTGCTGATTTTTTATTGTGTTCAAGCAGATCTTCTTTAAGACATACTTCAAATATCTTAGATGAAATATCATGCATGGCACTATATACCAGGTTATTGGAAAGTTTTGTACGATACAGTTCCACGATTCCTCTTAGAATAATAATACCTATCATGCCTAATGTTATAAATAATAATTCTATAGAGTATTCATTGTTGTTGATAACCTGTGTAACGATAGGAATTACCATAGAAATACTAAATAAATCTATTACAGGGCTTATTAAACTAAGAATCAAATATATTTTTGCATGTCTTTGTTTTTTCTTATCCAGATAACTTAGCAATATTCTTACTTTTTCAAACATTGTCTTCCCCTCTATACATGATTTTGATGCATGTTTTAAATGACATCAAACCATAACAAATCATAAACAGCAATCTTTTTATATGTGGTTTCTTTGTTGGTGTCTTCAGCCTAGGCTGAAGGACATCATTTTCACTACATTCAAAATATTGAAAACTATCCTTTACATTATTCCAAATGCTTAACCCCTTTGCACTATGAGTAATAACTACTGAACACCCCATACCATCATCAAACTCAGGATAAATCTTTTCAATACCCCAAAAATCTCCAATTGTTAAATCACTATTTCTTCGTACCGATGTAAAACGACATTGATAACAGGATGGCCTTATTATCAAATTACCAAAATACAAGCGATTATATAGATTTTTATTAAGTGGCTGAGTATATTCGTGATCATTGATTATCCATGATACTGTATGACCATTATCATGATTTCTCTTATCGCGAAATGAGAAATCTTCTAAAACACCATCATATATGTTTTCTATATATTTTTTATAGCTATTCCAAATACCAGGCGAAGGCACACCATAACAAATCAAATCTACGAATATTAAATAATCACTATCCTTGCCTAAATAATTACGTAATCCCTGACATTGACAAGGTGTTCCACAAAATAGAACATATCTATGTTCATTAAGCCTGTTTTTAACTTTTTTGTATATACCTGTTAAATCACTTTGTACATACTTTGTCTTTTGTAGCTTTGATATTTGATCAATATTTTCTATTTCAAAATGTTTGACCTGTAAATTCTCATCAAGACCAGCACCATATACAACACCTTGTTTATCTAAAACATATTCAGCAAGTATTGGAAAAAACCCACCAGATGAACTAGAATAGCGTGTATCATTATTGAGAGCTTTAGCACCAAAATAGCGATTTTCATTAATAATATTACTTTTATCTTTTGTAGGACATAAATTTAAACATTGATGACAATGTATACATGTCCGATTACTAACGAAAGGATAATAGAAGCCTTCCTTGTCCATTTTCATGGAAATAGCATTGACTGGGCATTTATCAGCACATGTACCACATCCTACACACATGTCATTTTTTGAATATATTTTCATATTATTCAATTCCTTTCAGACTATCATTTAGGAAATCTTTTGATATTTTGACTATTCTTTCTCTTTGTGATGTTACTAAGTCCCAGTCAATAGGTGCATCAATATTGATGTTATCATTATATAATCTATCATTGAGTGTATATATATCCAATAAATTCTGAAGCCTGTTGCCTCTTGTACTATGCATGAATACTACAAACTGTTTTTGAAAAATAATACTAAAAGCCAGCATATGAAATGAATTAGTCACAACATAAGCTGCTTTATCAATATAACCTAAAACTTCTCGTGGCCCTAAAGAATAAATATATTGTATATTATGATTTTTGTTTTTCTTACGTAAAGCTATTTCTATAACTTTCATATTTTTATCTTGAAATAACTTCATGGCATAATCATATATATCCTGATTCAATTCAGTCATTATCACAAGTATATAGTTATCTTGTTTTGCATAAATCGCAAGATCATGCCAGTGTTGATCATCTAATAAAAATACTGGATCAATCACCATGATAGCTTCACGATTAAATGATTCTACATAAGCTATAGAATCAGTCTCTCTTAAAGATATATCATCCACATAAGAGATAAGTTCAGCAAACCTATCATCATACTTTTTATCTAAACAACAACTACCAAAACTTGCACCATAGGCAATGACTTTTTTCTTATATGGATGATCAAAAGCCCCAAAATACATCTCACGCAATCCATATGTAATCTCTGGATTCCATATTTGATCACTACCCACAATATAATACGCATATTGAAGAAGCGATGCTTGTTTTATAGTATGTAGTTTTTGACGATTTTTACCAAAATAATCTTTTCTAAATTGCCTCATACGTCTTTTTTGTATATATAATGATTTTCCAATGAATAGATTCTTTATCAATCCTTTTAGTCCCAAATAAATAGTTTTCTTAATAGACTCATAAGGATAATAAGATATAAACCTATAATGTCCTGTTAAATAAGATGGTGCATAACATATAACATTAGTATTGTACCCTTCACTTCTTAAATACTGACATAAACTATAACTTTGAAGCAATGCACCATAATCATCTGCTTCACTAAAAGTGATAATACCTATTTTATCATTCATTTTTTATTATCCTCTTTTTTATGTTTCTTAAATATTTATATAAAGGTGGATTACAAAGGCAAAAATCAAACAAAAATTTATTTTTCAAGGATATTTCTTTAAATAATAAGCTTTCTCTTTCCTTACTTATGATTTGTTTTACTTCATCACATTTTCCTTTTTCATATACATTCATATACCAATTTCTAATACTTCCTATTTTTGACGATTCTATAAATATTGCATTTTCTTTTCTTCCACTATTAAGCTCTGATTCAACCATCTTATTATATACGTGTAATATATCTTCAAAATGCTTATAAGGAAACTGATAGACAGCTTCTCCTTCCCAAGATCGATAATAATAGGCTTTATCTAAGATATAAGATATACATTTTGAATTTTTCGTTATATATAAATAATTAAATAATGTATCTTCTCCCCAGTAAATACATTCTTCAAAACGTAAAGAACCTATAAAACTTTTAAGGAAAAGTTTTCCACCTATTCCTGCTTTAACCTGATTTGTTTCAAATATCCACCAATCAATAAGCTCTTTACCTTTAATAATTTGCCATTGATAATTATAATTTCTACTTTTAAATACATCTACTTCATTTCTCATTTCATTAGGTCGGTGCTTATTCGATATAACCAAATCAGCATGTGAAGATTCAGCCTGATGATACATTTCTTCTAATAATCTATAATGAATCATATCATCTGAATCAAGAAAAAATATATATTTACCTATAGATTCTTCTATACCTAAATTACGAGCATGTGATACGCCTTTATTATCAGGATATGAGATGAATTTAATACGATTATCTAAGAGTTTTAATTTATTACAAATATCATAGGTGTTATCAGTAGAACCATCATTGATGAGAATCAATTCCCAATTCTTAAAAGTTTGATTTAATACAGAGTAAATACAATCTTCTATATATAATTCATTATTAAAACAAGGAATAATAATACTAATTCCTTCATTTTCTAAAACCAAATACTTCCCCTCACTTTATCTAGACAATATAAGAGACGGAAGAAATCTCTCCCGTCTTTTATTGTGTAAAACTAGCTATAAATTAGTCTTCTTCTCTTTTCTTTCTAAATATAGCTATTAAACCTAAAGCTGCTAAACCACATACAGCATATAATGCAATATGAGTATTGTCACCTGTCTTTGGTTCAGATGTCGTTGTAGGTGTATCAGCTTCTGGTACATTGTTTGTAACAGTATTTGTTTGAACAGCTGCGTTGTTACCAACTTGAACATAAGCTGTATTTTCAACAGTTTGTCCTTCTGCTTCTTCATTAACAGTTACATTAAATGTAACATAGCCACTTTCACCTGCTGGTACATTTTCTAATGTCCAAGTAATTGTACGTGTAGATTTATCATATACACCATTATCACTTGCTGAACCACTAACATAAGTTACTTTACTATCCAATGTATCTGTAATAACAATTGTAGTTGCTTCTGATTCTGTATTCTTATAGTAAATACTATAAGTTAAAGTATCACCAACATTAACTGTATCACCATTAACATCAACATTATTAATTGTAACAGTCTTTTCAGGTACAGTATTTGTAACTTTATTTGTATAAGCTGAACTATTACCTACTTGTACTAATGCTTGATTATCAACTATATCACCAGCTGCTTCTTCATTAACCGTAACCTTGAATGATACTGTTCCTTCAGTTCCACTAGCTAAATTGCTTAATACCCATACAACTGTATGCGTAGATGAATTATACATTCCACCATTTTCTGCTGATACAAATGTAACATTTTCATCTAATTCATCAGTAATAAATACTGTAGCATATCCATCTTCTGTATTCTTATAACTTATAGTATATGTTAACTCTTGTCCAACACCTACTAAATCACCATTGACATCTACATTATCAATTGTAACTGTCTTTTCAGGTACTGTATTTGTAACAGTGTTAGTATAAGCTGATCTATTACCTACTTCTACTAATGCTTGGTTATCAACTGTCGTTCCAGCTGCACTATCGTTAACTGTTACTTTGAATGATACTGTTCCTGAATCTCCTGATGCTACATTTTCAATTGTCCATGT
>JAJQEL010000076.1:25443-28090 GCA_021201655.1 Erysipelotrichaceae bacterium
GTGCTGTATCCTCAACCAATACATCAAAGCTTACCTTCAATGTTGAACCAGCAGCTAGTGAATCCACTGTCCATGTGATTGTTCCATCTGCACTGACATCTATATTTGGATCTGTTATTTCTGTTCCATCGATATATGCCTTTGCACTGTTTGCTACATATGATGTTCCTTCTGGTGCCTTGTCTGTAACGACTACACTCTCTGCATCCTTTGTATCATTCTTGTAGTCAATTGTATATGTTAAGGTATCTCCTACCTTTACCATATCTGTATCAATGCTGTCTCCATTATCATCGACTACATCCTTTACAGGATCTTCCGGTACATCGTTTGTTACTGTATTTGTAGTAAGTTCATAATCATTGTCCACTGTTACTAGTGCGTCATTGACTACTGTATTCTTGTCAAGACTCTGTGCTGTATCCTCAACCAATACATCAAAGCTTACCTTCAATGTTGAACCAGCAGCTAGTGAATCCACTGTCCATGTGATTGTTCCATCTGCACTGACATCTATATTTGGATCTGTTATTTCTGTTCCATCGATATATGCCTTTGCACTGTTTGCTACATATGATGTTCCTTCTGGTGCCTTGTCTGTAACGACTACCTTTTCTTCACTTTCTGTATTATTTGTATAGTCAATTGCATATGTCAAGGTCTCTCCTACTTTGACCATATCTCCATTAATACTTGTTCCTGTATTATCTAAAACATCTTTTTCTGGAGTATCCAATTCATAATTTACAATAGTATAATCATCACTAGATGACCATGTTGTTGAAGTACCATTAGTTTTTTCTGTTACAGTTACTACACCATAAGCTACTACTACACTATATGTACTATTATTAGCAACATAGCCATCTGGAACACTTGTTTCTGTTAATGTATAAGTATGTCCTGAAGGAATATTTGTAAAACTTACTGTTCCATTTTCATCAGAAGTTGCTGTCATATCACTTATCGTAACACTAGTGCTACCGTCACCTCTACATTCATCACAAGTACTTGTATCATGACTTAATGTAAATACTGCGCCTTTTACAGCATCTCCATTTTGATCAACTTTTGTAAAAGTCAATTCGCCTAAATAACCTTTAACTTCTGGAACAGGGAAATCAATTGTTCCAGATGTTTCATTTCCACTAGAATCAGTTACAATATAAGATAAAGAAGCATCTCCATTTGTAGCATAACTCGTATCCTCTGCAAAACTACTTGACTCATTTTGTAGTCTTACACGATAAGTTAATGAATAAGTATAAGTTGTAGTTGTAGTTGATCCACTCGTCGAAGTCGAAGTGGTATATCCAGAATTTTTTAAATCCCAACTTATTGAATTACTTGAATAACTTGCTGTGTTTTCACCATTTTTTACATTTGAACCAGTTAAGCTAGTTGTTAAATTTTTACTTAGATCATAGAAACCTATAAATTCTACTGTAGTATCAGAACCACTAGAAAATGTAGGAAGTGGATCACTAGCTACCCATTGAGCTGTTGAACCAGCTGTAATTTCTTCTTTTATTGTAGTAAAAATACTTGTAAAGGCGCTTGCTAATGCATCTGCGTCTGTAGTGTCATAATAGTAACCTGATCCAATACCTGTTGTAGTTGTTCCTTTCAACCAATTTTTAAATGCAGCTGCACTACTAGAACTACCAATTTCATATGAATAACTAGTTCTATCTATAACAGAATATGAAACTCCATATCGTTCATAACCATCTATTGTTTGTCCACCAACATCTATACCAATAGAAAAAATTTCTGTTCCACTTTCTTTAATACTTGTAGCCATTTGTCTAGCTCTAATGGCAGCCTTATCACTATAGCTAGTTCCATATGAACAATAATAACCTGTTGCATAATCAAAGAAAACACCATCAGTACCTGGTGTACCACTTGATGTATAAGTGTCATAACCTTCATAACCCGTCTCTATATAAGTTGTTGGAAAGCCATCGCTTAAAAATATAATATACTTATTTTCATTAGTCGCTTCAGCCAACATATCTGAAGCCATCTTTAAACCAGCTTCAATATTTGTAAAACGATTAGATTTATAGTAGTCCGAATCTGAATATCGATTTATTATATTTTGAGTATAGGTACTCATAGTATTTTTTAAATCAGTTGCCTCGGAAGTACTACTGCAACTTCTCATACCAAATACTTCATAAGCATCCGAATTAAAAGCAACAAAACCCAATTGGCTTATACCCATTGTCTCTTCAGCAAATTGATCAATGAAACTTGACGCAGCACTAACAGCTGCATCATAACGTGTCGTACTTCCATAAGTACTTGTCATAGAATTAGAAATATCCATTACTATAACAATCGCCATATCAGGATCTTCATAAAGTTCTTCAAGGCTTTGCGTTGTTTCTACAGTTAAAGTAATATCAAAAACATTTTCCTGATCTGTTCCTGTAATGGTTTTACTAACAGTTACGCCATCTTTACTATCGGAACCACCTGAATCAGTAATTTGAACTGCTGATGCCGATGTATCAGCAGCATACGTCGTTCCAATGTTTGTTGTTAAAGAAAATATCATACTTAATGATAGTATTATAGCTGCAAGTTTTGAAGTGATTTTGTCAAGTAGACAATTTAAATAATTAAAATGATTTGCTAT
>JAJQEL010000106.1 GCA_021201655.1 Erysipelotrichaceae bacterium
ATAGCAAATCATTTTAATTATTTAAATTGTCTACTTGACAAAATCACTTCATAATGTCTCATTTTACTTTGAAATAATTTCTACACCTGTTTCGGTAACTAATAAAGTATGTTCCCATTGAGCTGACAATTTTCCATCATCAGTATAAGCAGTCCATTCATTTTCCCCAATATGAATATTCCTTTTACCCTGATTAATCATTGGTTCAATGGTAATAACCATACCTGGAACTAATAATTCTGTTTTATAACCAGGATCATAGTGTAAAACATATGGATCTTCATGCATACTTAAACCAACACCATGACCACAAAATTCCCTAACAACACTATAACCATTACTCTCTGCATGCTTTTGCACTGCCCTGCCGATATCACTTAAAGTGCTTTCATATGGCTTAATGGCTTCAATACCTTTATATAAACATTCCCTAGTAACTTCCACTAACCTTCTAGCCTCATCACTCACTTTGCCTATCATAAACATACGCGAAGCATCCGCATAATACCCTTTATAACAGCTCGTCGCATCGACATTAATAATGTCGCCTTCTTTTAAAACAACATCCTTGCTAGGAATACCATGACATACCTCATCATTCACAGATGTACAAATACTTTTAGGATATCCCTGATAATGTAAATCAGCACTTGTAGCATCATGATCTTTTAAGAATTGGCATGTTAAAATATCAATATCTTCTGTCGTCATACCTACATGAATATTTTCTTCTATACAATCTAATAATCCGTTGTTAACCACTGCAGCTTCTCTGATGCCTTGAATCTGTGCTGCATTTTTTATCATTTTATGTTTTGGTAAAACATACCCTTGTTGTTGTAATTGTTTTAAATGTTCATCAAATCTTTGATGACATTTTTTATATTTTTTACCACTACCACACCAGCATGCATCATTTCTTCCTATTTTTTTCATTCTTTCACCTTCCAATTAGCTTACGCTAATTAACAGTTTATACCCAATTATTTTAATTGTAAAGAAAAAACGTGCTTAAGCACGTTTCATATCGTTGATTTGTTGTCTGATTTTTGCACCATCCAACATAATATCATTTCTGTATACTGGTTCATCTTTTGTTTCAATATTTCTAAAATATTTATTGTAAGATTCTTGAGCCATTTTTGTAATTTCTTGTACTGTCATTTTTATTTCCTCCTTATTTTAACATTGCAGCGATTTCGCTTTCTAATTTATTAACATCTAATACTACATCATGTCTATCTACAGCTTCGTCAGCTGGTTTAATTTCTCTAAAATACTTGTCATATGAATTCTTTGCTTCTTGAATAATTTGTTCTTTTGTCATTTTGTATACCTCCTTCATTTGACAACTGCATTATATAAAAACATAATGAGATAGTGAATAGAAAAAAAGCATTTGAAAATGCTTTTTACAAAATTAAAGTATGAAAATATAGGAAATTGCTAAAAATTTTTACAAAATTTTATATTAGCTGTAAACTTCTAAGAATAAATAGCCAAAAAGTAATAGAAAAACCACTTAACAGTGTTGTAAGCATCACCACACTAGATGTTAGAACACCTTCATGGCCCATGTTTTTAGCCATAACATAACAAGATACAGTTGAGGCCGAACCTAACATAATCAGTATAGCAACTAATTGTTCACTCTTAAATCCTAATAACACAGCGATAGGTAAGAATACAAGAGCAAAACCAAAGAGTTTGATAAATGTAGCAATAATGGATGGTTTGACCTTATTAATAGCTTGTTTAAAATTAAAACTAGCACCCATGGCCATAAGTCCCATAGGAGTCGCAAGATTACCAACATAGGTAACAGTTTTACTCAATATAGCAGGCATTGGTATTTTAAAAAATGACCAAAGTATACCAATGATAATAGCGATAATAATAGGATTAGTTATAATACCTTTTAAGGTTTGTTTAATAACTTTACCATTGATCTTTCTTCTTTGCGGTTGAAAGAATGACAATACAACAACAGCCATAATATTATACAAAGGCACACTACCTATAATCATCAAAGGGCCCATTACTGATTGACCATAGATATTTTGAATCAAGGCAACCCCTAATAAAGCTGCTGAGCTACGATAAGATACCTGTACAAATTCACCTTGAATACTACGATCTGAAAGAAAATAAGAAATAACTATCGCAATGGCAATACTTAGAACTGTAGCCACAAAACAAAATGCCACAAATTTTAAATCCCATGCTTCCACAAAATCAACAGTAGCTAAATCTTCAAAAACAAGTACTGGTAAAGGCACCAAAAAGACAAACTTATTCATTTGACTTGCAAATGAATCACTGATCCACCCTATTTTTTTAAACACCATACCTAATACCATTAATAAAAATACTGGTACAGTAGCATTTAAACTAAAAATTAAACTCTCCATAAATCCATCTCCTGTATAATACTATACATCAAAATAAGGTATATAAACAAGAAAAAAGAATCCATTAATGGATTCTATTATTAAGACAGTTTCTAACAAATTCAGGATCAAAATGCTTTGCTCGACTACCTGTATAACCTTTATCAAGTGTTGCAATTTGTTTCATTTCATCATCTGTTAAGTTAAAATCAAAAACATCTATATTTTCAATAATTCTTTCTTCGTGCGTTGATTTAGGTATCACAACAACACCTCTTTGAATATTCCATCTAAGTAACACTTGACCTACTGTTTTATTATATTGAGCAGCAATACCTTTTAACATCTCATCATCAAAAGGATTATATCTGCCTCCACCAAGTGGTGCCCAGGCTTCCGCAATGACATCATAATATTTCATTGTTTCTAAAGCACCTTCTTGCGTATAGTATGGATGCAGTTCAATTTGATTGACCATTGGTTTGATACATACGGTTTCACAAAAGTTTGTTAAAATATTTGGATAGAAATTTGATACGCCAATAGCTTTGAGTATGCCTTTTTCATATGCTTCCTCCATAGCACGCCATGCCGCAAAATAATCACCCATAGCTTGATGCAATAAATATAAATCCAAGTATTCCAAACCACTTTTCTTAAGTGATGACTCAATTGCTGCCTTAGCTGTTTCTTCATTTACCATATCCTGTACCCAAAGCTTTGAAGTACTGAATAAACCTTCTCTTGTACAAATTCCATCTTTAATAGCACGTCTAACTGCGGCTCCGACTGCATCTTCATTAGTATAAGCAGCTGCTGTATCAATCAAACGATAACCTGCTTTAATCGCTTGATAAACAGCTTCCTCACATTCTTTTTTATCGGGAACTCTAAATACTCCAAAACCAACAATAGGCATTTGTAATCCGTTATTCAATGTTACATATTCCATTTCTAATCCTCCTTTGTCACTTCATCAATAATATTAATGGCATTCAATGTTCTTGGGAAACCAATATATGGCTGACATTGCATAATTGTTTCAATAAGGAATTCTCTGGTGTTACCAACTGTTAAATTACCTGCTACATGACTTCTTAATTGATTTTCACATCCACCTAAGGTTGAAAGCATCACAAATGTTAATAATTCTCTAGTTTTTAAATCTAATCCATTTCTTGTATAAAAATCACCAAAACAATAAGCTGACAAATAATCTTGAATATGTTTTAATTCATCAGGTGCATTTTTATGATTATCCTTAACTCTTTCACCAAAAATAGACATTTGGGTTTCTAAACCTTTATCAAATCTCGTTTCTTCATTGACAGTAGCTTGTGATGGGACTTCTTCATTTATAAGTTCTAAAGCATCCTGCACTTTACCTAAACCTATATATGGAGTGCATTGATAAATAGCTTCTTTAATTTCAATCATACTTAACCCTGCTTTTAAGCCAGCATATATATGTTCTTCTAAAGCAGTTAAAGTATGATTAGTTGTATTGACAACTATTAATATCAGTTCTCTTAATTTGAGATCTAATGTACCATGATGATAAACATCACCATAAATATAAGGTATCATAATATCTCTTAAATCCTTATCATTATCTAGAATTGTTTCTTCATGTAAGGCATCAAATAATTCAATAGCTTTTTCTCTCATGTTAGTATTCCTCCTTAAATTGTTTCATTAACATATCAATCATATCTACATTTTTTTGTATACCATGTATATCATTTAAAATAATATTTCTTTGTCTCTTTAATATATTTAAACAAGTATCTATATGACAAGTATGATAGTTATCTAAATAGATTTTGATTGTTTCTAATGAAAAACCAATATTTTCTAAGGTACTTATAAGACAAATATCATCTTCATTGAAGTTTTGTTTATCTAAGATACCTGCTTGTTTATATCTTTTGAGTTTTTCGGGATTGAAACTACAAACTTTTAAAAATTCTTTTTCATTCATAATAATCTCCTATAAAAAATGTAGATGTTTTCTTTACATCTACATTTTATATCTATTTTATTATAATGTCTAATGCTTAGTATAAATCATTTATTATTCATTTAAAGCATGATTAATTTCTTTAATAAAATGCTGCATTAATGATGACATACTTTGATGTTTTTTCCATACAAGAACAGTCCCTGTTGAAAGTTCTGGATATAGTGGTACAAAACGAATCGTATCCATATTATGTTTATTAAAAGCACCTTTAACACTAATACTACTACATATATCTGCTTCGATAAGAGATATAAGATTCGTCATAAAATTTCCTGAGGCCACAATATTAAGCTTATCATAATCATTGTGGAACCAGCTTGTAAATTCACTTTGCACAGCTTGTCTATTAGGCAAAGATAAAGGAATACCAATAAGATCATTTGAAACAATATGTTCCTTACATGATAAAGAATTATTTTTAGATACCACTAATCCCCATGTTTCTTTATATGGCAAACGAATAAAATCATATTTTTCGATTTCAACCGGTTCTAATAAAATACCAAAATCAATAAGCCCTTGATCTAACCTTTCTTTCACCAAATCAGCATTACCTGTATAAATATCATAGGTAACTAAGGGATATTTCTTAGAAAATGATGATATGACTTGAGGTAATAAAATATCAACAGCACTAAACTCACCAGCACCAATAGTTATTTGACCACTTAATTCTTCTTCATCATTCCATAATTCTTTTTCTGTTTTATCAACTAAACTAATAATTTCTTCAGCTCTTCTTCTAAGAAGCATTCCTGCTTCCGTTAATTCTATTTTACGTTTACCGCGAATAAGCAGTTGTTGTCCGACTTCGTCTTCTAATTGCATAAGCTGACGTGACAGTGTTGGTTGGCCGATATGCAGTTGCTGGGCAGCACGGGTTATATTTTCTTCTCTAGCAACCATCAAAAAGTATTGTAATGTTCTAATTTCCATAAGATTCACCTCAGGTATATTTTAACTGATTAGACTATATTTTTCTACTAAAAATAACCTCACTTATGTAGTTATTCTTTAAAGTATAAAAGCATCTCCTGAATTCTTTGCATTTGCTTGACATGGAAAGGACAACGATGATTACAATGTCCACATTGGATACAATCAGAGGCTTTCTTTTGCAAATGATGATAATGATCTTTGGCAAGTTCATCACCTAACAGCGCTAAATCGTAATATTTATTCATTAACGCAATATCTAAACCCATTGGACAAGGATGGCAGTGTTTACAGTAGACACATTTATCTGTATGTTCAACTTGTGCAAATGAAGCAATAATTGAGTAGTCTTTTTGTTCATTTATAGCTGAAGTATATTGGAGAATTGTTTTTAAATCCTCTCTATTTCTAACCCCAGGTAATACTGTTAAAACAGCTGGTTTATCTAAGGCATATTGTATGCATTGATTTTGCGTTAATGCATAATGGAATGGTGATTTATTAGCATCTAATAATTGTCCACCACTAAAGGCCTTCATCACTGATATTCCTACGCCCTCTTTTTGACAACGTTGATACATCAACATACGTTCATCATTTTCACCATATGCATATTCTCCATACTTATTATCATAAGCAGGATTGATACTAAACATGAGCATATCAATAATATGCATATCCAATATTTGATTCACCAATCCAGGTGTATGAGAAGATAAACCAATATGTCTAATAATACCTTGCTTTTTTAAATCCAAAATATAATCAATCACACCATGATTAATCATATCTTTTAAGTCAGCTTCTTCATCAATACAATGGATAAACCCAAAATCGATATAATCTGTATGAAGCATTTGTAGTTGCCAATCAATCGATTCTTTAATTTTATCAAGATTCGTTGTCCAACCATATTCGCCAGTTTCATAATTAGCCCCAAAGTGGATTTGTAAATAAACTTTATCTCTTTGACCTTCAATTGCTTTTCCAACTGTCGCAAATGTATTAGCATATCCGCTAGCAAGATCTATATAATTGATACCACTATTAATAGCTTCTTTGAATGTTTTTATCATCTCATTTTCTTCAGCTTCGCCTATTGAGCTTGTTCCAATACCAAGTACACTAATCATTTCATTTCCATGAGGTAGTTTTCTATATTCCATCATTATTTTCTCCTATTCTTTAGATTATTATAGTTGGCATAAAGCTAAAAAACAAATGCTTAGTTTCAATGAAATAACATACCTAAAAAGCATAAAAGATAGTCAAAATAACTATTTACTTATAATCTCTAAAATCGACTATTTCTATATGATTATATCTAATCCAATCTTTTAACCATTGACTACATAAGAAATCACATTCCATAGCTCTAATCAATGTATAAGATGAATGCGTTAAAATATATTGATCCAAATAACCAGGATGAAAAACTGCGACACTACATGGATTATTTTTGATATCTTCAAGATGATCTTGAAGATATTGTTTAGGATTATATAATCCCTTATCATCAAGCAAAGCAAAACCCAAACCAAAGATTCCATTATCTACTTCCCATTGTTTATCTAATATAGGATTAGAAAAGAATAAGTTATGTTTATGAGCTACATTTTCTAAAGCAATAAAGAAATTATGAGAAAAGACAGCATGACATTCAAAATAATCAGGATTTTTACCTGTTATTTCTATAAATCTTTGTAGTTGTGCCTCAATTTCTATTTCACATTCCTTAATATCGATTGTATCTTGTGTTCTAGCTCTTATTTCTCTACTTGTACAAAATTCACCATTATTCTGTACTAAGGATGGTATGAGCTTTGGATTAGTAATGGGTTTACCGACACAAATATTGGTATGTTGTCCAATTGCTATATCATAATCTTTAATAAGCTCATAACCATGACTTGCGTTATCCATATTTGGCATCATACCAACACTTGATATAACACCATCCTTTACTGCTTTTAAAATACCATAATTAACCCCTTCACTAAATCCTAAATCATCTGCTCGCATAATTAATTTCATATACAACCACCCTTTCTTATATAAAGCGATGAATAATAAACAATATATTATTATCTTTTAATGTGACTTCAATGTTTCTCTTGCATTTTTTGTAATCTTTGATTTGTTTTCTACGATTAGGAACCATATTAATAGGCAAATGAGTAAACCATTTCAACACTTTCGTTTCATCAGATAAAGAGGCTTGACCTCCTACAATATGACCGATATAAATATGTTGAATATCATGAAATTTTGGTCGATGATAAGTCCCTATCTTATCATCAATGATAATCTGATATCCCGTTTCTTCTAATGTTTCTCGAATCGCACAATCAATAAGTTCTTCGTTTTCCTCTAAGCGTCCACCTGGCAGATCCCATAAAGGATAATCTTGACGTTTTCCCAATAATATTTGATTTTTATCATTAATAATAATGGTAAAGCACCCTTGTGTCATTTATATCACCATTAATATTGTAACATATATTTTTATCATTCAAACAAATTTTAATAATAAAATTATCATATCTGATTGTAAATTAAAAAGTGTTGATTTAATCAACACTTTATTTTGCAACAATATTAACAATCTTATTAGGTACAACAATCACTTTAGCAATTGTTTTACCTTCAGTAAAGTTCTTAACATTTGGTTGTGATAATGCTAATTCTTCAACTACTTCTTTATCTTCATCCTTATTAACAGTTATCTTAGCACGTAATTTACCATTAACCTGTACTGCCATTTCTACAGTTGCTTGTACAAGCATAGCTTCATCATAAGTTGGCCATGTTTCATAAGCTAAGGTATGATCATGTCCTAATGTTTCCCACATTTCTTCACAAATATGAGGAGCAATACAGCTCAACATTTTAACTAATGCTTCAGCATATGGACGATATAATGTTTTTGCTTTATAAGCATCATTGACAAATATCATCATTTGTGAAATAGCTGTATTGAAGTCTAGTGATTCATAGTCATTAGTGACTTTCTTAACAGTAGCATTATAAACATAGTCTAATGAGTGATCATTTTCATCACTAATCTTATCAGATTCCACAATCAAACGATAAACACGATCTAACCATTTTCTACAGCCGTCCAATCCCTGTGTAGACCAAGGTAAACTTGCTTCTAATGGTCCCATAAACATTTCATATAAACGTAAAGAATCCGCACCGTGACTTTCAACAATATCATCAGGATTAACTACGTTGCCTCTTGATTTAGACATCTTTTCATTGTTGCTGCCAAGAATCATACCTTGATGGAATAAACGCTGCCAAGGTTCTTTACATTTTACAACTCCTGCATCATACAATACTTTATGCCAGAAACGTGAATATAATAAGTGAAGTACGGCATGTTCAGCCCCTCCAATATATAAATCAACTGGTAGCCATTTTTCTAAGACTTCTGGATCACATATTTCCTTATCATTATGTGGGTCTAAATAACGAATATAATACCAGCAAGATCCTGCCCATTGAGGCATAGTATTAGTTTCTCTTCGACCTTTAACACCATCAATTTCCACATTTAACCAATCATCACAATGGGCAAGTGGTGATTCCCCATTATCATGAGGTTCAAAGTTTTGCGTAGCAGGTAATTCTAGTGGTAATTCTTCTAAAGGTACTGTACGCATTGTACCATCTTCCATATGGACAATAGGAATTGGTTCACCCCAATATCTTTGTCTAGAGAATAACCAGTCACGTAATTTATAAGAAACTTTCGCTTCACCACAATGATGTTCTTCTAACCATTGAATCATAGTAGCTATAGCATCTTCTTTATTCATACCATCTAAAAAACCAGAATTAATATGAATACCATCTTCAGTCCATGCTTCTTTAGAGATATCTCCACCTTCTAAGACTTGAATAATGTCTATATTAAATTTTTTTGCAAATTCATAGTCACGGGTATCATGAGCTGGAACAGCCATAATAGCACCTGTTCCATAGCTGGCTAAAACATAATCTGCAATCCAAATTGGTACCAATTCATTATTGACAGGATTAATGGCATAAGCCCCAGTAAATACACCTGTTTTTTCTTTAGATAATTCTGTTCTTTCCAGATCTGATTTAGATGCACAAGCTTGCTTATAATCAGCTACTGTTTGTTTATATTCATCAGTAGTAATGGCATCAACATATGGATGCTCAGGTGCTAAAACACAATAAGTAGCGCCAAATAATGTATCACAACGTGTAGTAAATACTGTAAAAATCTTATCAGTACCATCAATCTTAAAATCAACATTAGCCCCTACAGACTTTCCAATCCAATTACGTTGCATTTGTTTAGTTGCTTCTGGCCAATCTAATTCATCTAAGTCATCCAATAATCTTTCAGCATATTTTGTAATTCTTAAAACCCATTGGCGCATAGGTTTACGAACAACTGGATAACCGCCACGTTCACTCTTACCATCAATAACTTCTTCGTTAGCTAATACACATTTTAATTCTGGACACCAATTAACGGGAATTTCATCAATATAAGCTAATCCAGCATCATATAATTTTGTAAAAATCCATTGTGTCCATTTGTAATATTCAGGATCACTTGTAGAAACTTCTCTATCCCAGTCATAAGAAAATCCCAATGATTTAATTTGGTCTCTAAAAGTATCAATATTCTTTTTGGTAAATTCTGCAGGATGATGTCCTGTCTGAATAGCATATTGTTCAGCAGGTAAACCAAATGAATCAAATCCCATAGGATGCAATACATTATATCCTTGCATTCTTTTCATTCTAGAAACAATATCAGTTGCTGTATAGCCTTCAGGATGGCCTACATGTAAACCTTGACCAGATGGATATGGAAACATATCTACAGCATAATACTTTGGTTTTGAAAAATCATGAACATCACATTGAAATGTTTTATTGTCTTCCCAATACTTCTGCCACTTCTTTTCAATTTTTTTGTGATCAAACGGCATAATCTAATTCCTCCTCTAAAATAAAAAAAGCCGTCCTCTAAGGACGACTATCTATCGCGTTACCACCTTAGTTTATGTTTATCAAAAACATACCCTCGAAACTTTAACGCAGTTATACGACAAAAACTACTTCATTCATCTTTGCATCTCCTAGGCGAGTTCATCACTATCAATGACTTATTTCCACCACCCATAAGCTCTCTATACATTTCTTCATGATTACTACTCCTAATCGTTGAATTTTACGCACTCATTATATCATAGATTTAATGAATTTCAACTTGTTTTTTATACTTTTAAGTTATCTAAATTTATAATATACCAACAATTTTCTTATGATATTCTTTTCTAAATATATAAATCGCATAAAGTGCTGCAATAATTTCAGCTACATAATAAATGAACCATAAATTATTGACACTTGTCATACCTGATAAGAAATAAGCTAATGGTACAGGAATAATTAATTGTCTTAAACAAGTACCAATCATACTAACCATACCATTTCCCATAGCAGAGCAAGCAAAACCAATCGTAATCGTGATAGCGGCAACAGGGAATACAACAGCCATCACTCTAAGACATCTTACACCCATAGCCGTCATTGTGGCATCGGCATTATATAAAGTTAATAATTGTGATGGAATGGCTTCAAAAATGATACTTTCTAACAACATAAAGCATATTGCAATGAGAAGAGTATACTTAAATGCCTGTATAATTCTTTCGCCATTTTTGGCGCCAAAATTATATCCAATAATAGGTAACAAACCTTGAGATAACCCACTTACAGGCATAAATACAAATGTCCATAATTTATAATAGACACCAAATACTGCAACCGAAGTCGAAGAATATGAAATCAATATAGCATTCATACAAAGCATCATCACACTTCCCATGGTTTGCATAATCATTGTAGGTATGCCAACTATATATATTTCTTTTATAATTGCTTTATCAAATTTGAAATTCGTGAAATCAAAATGAATTTCTTTGTTTTTCTTTGCATTTAACGCCAATGCGCCAAAAGCCGCAACAAATTGTCCCAAAACAGTTGCGAAAACGGCACCTCTAATACCTAAAGCTGGAACTGACCCAATAGATAGGATCAAATACAATATTTACAATAGCTCCTGCTGTTTGTGAAAGCATACTTAAATATGTTTTGCCTGTAGCCTGTAATAATCTTTCTCCTGTAGTTGCTAAAAAAAATACCAGAACAACCAATTAAGCAAATTCTTAAGTACTGTGATCCTAATGAAATAATTTCTTGAGAACTGGTAAATAATGAAACGAAAAACTCAGTGAAAAAAATACCTAAAACAATAAAAACTAAAGATGATAATAACGCCAATACTAAACTCATCGATGCAATCTTATTAACACAAACAAAATCCTTTTTTCCTAACATTCTTGATAACAATGAATTAACCCC
Organism: Erysipelotrichaceae bacterium; assembly: GCA_021201655.1. GTDB lineage: Bacteria > Bacillota_I > Bacilli_A > Erysipelotrichales > Coprobacillaceae > JAJQDJ01. The sequence goes on from JAJQEL010000106.1 coordinate 11,767, forward strand.
AACACCCGTTCCAATAGCTACAGCTAACATCAATAGTTGAATGGGATACACAAGTGAAGTTGCTGTCAAAGCACTCTCAGTAATGTTGGAAACAAACATGCCATCTACAATGTTGTAAAGTGACTGCACTAGCATTGACACCATCAATGGACCAGATATCGTTAAAATGAGATTTAACATAGGATATGTTTCTAATTTGTTTTCTTTTTGCATACAATAATTCCTCCTTTAGACAATATAAAAACCTTTAGACCACAAAAACAGGTAATCTGTTATTTATATACATTCTAAAGGCAAGAATTATTGACAAATTAATTATACGATTACAAAGAAATTATAGCATGTTCATATAAACAAGACAATATAAATGCTATTTAGATTTCTGATGTTTTTTTGATTTCTTGGATTTTTTCTTATAATCCTCTAGTTGATTAATAATATAAGGACGTTCGTCATCACTTATTTTTAATGCATCCATAGCTTGGTACAAATTTAAAGACATTGTATCCATAATATTTCTTCTGACTTCTACTTTTGTTTCATAAACAACACTTTCAGTCCAATTGCACATATTCTCAACTCCTTTTACTAACTCCTCTGACATAATTATACCATACTTCTCTTCAACCAGCAATTTCTTTTGCTTTGAAGAAATATGTACATTAAATAATATACTGAAAAAATCTATAAAACTACCATCATATTTGGTATGTTCAATATCTGGATATATCATAATGATTTCTGATAAATCGAATAGTCTTTTAAATTTCTTTATTTTCTCTTTTAATCTTAGTTTCTTTTTATGACTAAGATTTTGTGTTTGTCTACCTTTTTCTTCATATATATAACGAATTTTAGCTATCACACCATTATCTTCTTTGGCATGTGTTCTAATAATCCAAATGGAATATACTTTTTTAATAGCATTAAAGTTAGAATGTTTAAATATTGTCCCCTTTTGATTAGATATCAAACGACTATTATAATAGATAGCACGTATTCCTAGATTATATCCAGGATAAACATTGTTTTGCGGTTCAATATTGATGATAATCCCACCTTTATTGAGTAATTGTGTTTGTATATCATATATAATTTTTCCACCAGATATGGATATATCTTCAATGCCTGTTTGTGGGGGATATTTTTTAAAATATTGCACTAGGTCATTCATATCTACATTTTTACATTCTGTAACACAGTTTTTAATAATATAAGCTAGTATTTGTGGATCAGATAATACAACTTTGCATTGTTTATCAAATGGCGTTTCTTTATCTAGTTCATCGGCAATAGTATTTTGTTGTATTGTCATATAATACCTCATTCTTTTAATGCATTAACAGTATTAAGTCTTAATACATACAATAAAGGTGGTATTTGGCTTATAAAGATTAATATATAAGCTAATAGATATACAATAACTAATATTCTATAATCAGCTTGAAATGCAAAGGAATTATTTAATAAGACATCACTCACAATATTATTGAGTAATGATATACAATTTAAATAAAGTATTGTTGAAAATACTTGTGCTAACAATACTATTTCTAATGATTCATATAAGACTATTCTTATAATATCAAAAGTATTCGCACCAAAGCATTTCATAATAGCAAGATCTTTTTTCTTTTGTACTATATTTAAAAACATCACTTCGCCAATCAAAAATAAGGAAGATAAAATTGCTAAAAAAGAAAAAATCAATAAAATCATTCTGACTTGTTTCATGGTATCTGATATATTTTGAGCTGTTGAAGCTCCAACTTCTTTAAACTGATAACTCGGATAATCATTTTCTAATTGTTCAACAACTTTATTTCTATCAGTATCTTTACTTACATAAATAATACCTAAACCAGCAGAAACATTGGATATATCAAAATCATAGACATCTGATAACAGATATATATAAGCATGATTCATCGTATAGATGGTATCTAATGTTGTTGATTGATTGGTTATACCTACAATTTTATATTCAATAGCTTCCACCTTAAGTTCATACTGATACCATGCATAAACCTTCTTATTAATAAGTTCACTAAGATCACTATCTTGACATAAATATTTAGCTGTAGATAATGATACCAATATTTCATAGTTTTCATTGGGATAGCTACCTTCTTCTAACTGTAAATCATCATATGGTGAAGTATCATCACCAATAAATAAAGTATTAGATTCCTGATATCTTTCTCCTGTAAAACTAATACCTAAAAACTCATAATCATCTAAATACATTTCAGCTTTTACAATAGTAGAATAATCATTGAATTGATCAATAATATCAAGGGTTAAAGAATCATGATTAGATGTTTGAAAACTAATGGATGAAGCGGGAACTAAGGAATAAACATAATTAATGAGTTCCTCTTCTAAATTCGTACTTAAAGTTAAAGTAAATACAATACAAAGCATCGATACACATAAACCAAAAACAAGTTGAAATGAACGACTCTTATGCGAAAGTAAAGAACTTAATGATAAACGCAAATGCGAAAAATAGATTTTGGATGTTGATTTCGATTTACTTATATGTTTCATGGGTGTATCAATGATTTGATGGCCAACTATGCAGCCATCACTCATTTCATAAATTTCATCACTATATTTTTCCACAAGTTCTTTGTTATGAGAAACTAATATAACTAATCGATTTTGAGCCTCTTCTTTTAATAGCTGCATAACCTGATCGCCATGCTCAGGATCCAAAGACCCTGTCGGTTCATCACACAATAGAATATCACTTAAATGATAACGAGATCTTAAATAAGCCAAACGTTGTCTTTGGCCCAAGGATAGGTCTTTCATTTTTGCTTTTTCTAAATCATCTAAATCAAGTAATATCTTTTGTTTTTCCTGGGGATGAAAAAATTGTGGCAAAGCCACATTTTCTTTCACAGATAACCACATAATCAAATGAAACTGCTGAAATATAAAACTCACATGCTTTCTACGATAACTTGCTAAATGATTTTTTACACTTTTATCATGAAACAATAATTCACCCTGAAAATCATCATCTATGCCCCCAATAATATTCAACAAGGTACTTTTGCCACAACCTGATGGTCCAATAATGGAAACTATCCCACACTCAGGAAATACAATATTAATATCATCCAGGACTTTTTGATAATCATATCTTTTAACAATATGTTTTAACTCTAACATAACTATTCCTCCCTTAAAACATCAATCTTATTAACATACATCATCGTGCGCATTGGCAATAATGCTGATAATATACACATCAGCATATACACAATAAAAACGACTGCAAATAAATCATATTCATGAAACAGGATTTTCTTTAAAGATAAAGAAAATCCAATAACATTTTTCAAAACAAAAACATCATTCATGTAATAATAAAAAACACCTGCTAATACGCATCCACCACTGGCCATAATCAACCCTAATAAAACGGATTCTAATAAAGACAATAATAACAATCTTCTTTTACTCATACCCAGTGATAATAAATAAGCCACATCATGCTTTCTTTCAAAATAAATAATGGATTCGACAATACTTATCAATAATAAGGAAATAAAAAGCTAATGCCAATAAAGACATAAGCAACAAGTTTCGCAATATCTAATAAAGATTGATAATTATCGACACGTTCAATTACTTCGCTATAAACAATATAATCATTATCTAAATATTGATATAATTCTCTTGTATAGGTACTTTTGGCTTCAATAACTAAAGTGTAATCATTTTTAAGCTCAGGATAATCATTCGTGATGGTTGCTAAGAAATAAATTTCATTTGTTGAAAATATATCTTTTTCTAAGACACCAACAACTTCTATTGTTTTTTCTGAATCACCATATTTTAATTGTAAAGTAGCAGGATATGCTAGTTCTTGATATAAGCTATAGCTTATAATGATTTCTTCATTACTGGTGGGAAGTCTGCCTGAAGATAGCTTAATATGTGAAGTTGATAATGGCAGAGTTGAAATAAGTGACGATACTTGACTTTCATCATTATAAAAGCTTAAAGCATTTAGGTAATAATCATAGCTTATGTTTAGTATCATATCGTTTTGGATATAAGTTTCAAAATAACTATTATCTTTCTTTTCAATAGTCATAATATAAGCATTGACAGCATTATTTTCACTTTGATTGATAATATCTAAGATGCCATTCATTCCGGTAACAATGCTAAAAAAAGCTAATATGACAATCCATTGAAATAAAAAAAGAAATAATAACTTATTTCTTTGATAGATGAGTTGACGTATTGGGTAATAAAGGATAGGATAAAAACGATGTTTGATAGGTTCTATAGGATTATTTTTAGAATATTCTAATTCACCAATAAGTTTTCCTTTTTCTAAAGTCAGAATAGAATCACAATAATCCTTTAACAAGGCTTGCTCATGTGAAACGACAATGACTAAAGAATGTTGCGATAGTTTTTGAAGTTGTAACATAACTTCTTCAGCTTGATTTTGATGCAATGCTCCTGTCGGTTCATCACATAGAATAATGGATGATTGTTTAAGCATAGCTTTACAGATAGAAACACGCTTTAGCTGACCACCTGATAACTGTGAAGGATAACGATGAATGAGCGAATGGATACCTAGTATTTTTAAGAGTTTTTCCAAGTATTGCTTAGAATAAGAAAGCGAACTAACTTGTGTAGCTAGGATAATATTTTCTTCAACATTTAAAGATGCAATGTAATCTTTATTTTGCATCATATAAGAAATATGATCTTTAATAAACTGATTATAATCATGAATGATTTCATGATTATACAATATTTCGCCATTAAAATCCTGATCTAGCATACCAATAATATAAAGTAATGTACTTTTACCACAGCCACTCTTTCCTTGAATACCTATAAGACCATTATCAGGAAAGGTAATAGAGATATCATCTAAAATAACTCTTTCCTGAAATTTTTTAGTAATATGTTTTAATTCTAACATTTGATCCTCCTTTATGTTATAATGCTAGCGGTGAGAATATGAATATATTTCCTTATACGCTAGATAATAAACGTTATCATACATATAATTATTTTTTAAAAACAAAATATCAAAAAAAGATTGCTAAAGTATCTTTGAATGCTAATTTTACTTGTCCTAATAGAGACGGAAGCAAAGGGATAGGTGGATGTATTTTTTGTTCTAATAGTGGTTCTGGTGATTTTGCAGGGAATGTCTATGATTCCTTGCAACAACAATTTCTTGATGTTTCTAAGGTTATGAGACATAAATGGCCTGAATGTCAGTTTATTGCTTATTTTCAGGCAAATACCAATACATATGGAAGCATAGAAAGATTAAAGAAAACATTCGAACCGTTTGTTGATTATCATGATGTTGTGGGAATTGCGATAGCGACAAGAGCTGATTGTTTAAGTGATGAAATTTGTGATTATTTAGAAGATTTATCAAAACGTACTGACTTATATATAGAACTCGGTTTACAAACAATTCATGATAAAACAGCAACACTTATTAATCGTGGACATGATTATCAAACGTTTATAGAAGGCTTAAATAAGCTTAGACAAAGGCGTATTGATGTTTGTGTACATATTATCAATGGCTTACCTTATGAAACCTATGATATGATGATGGAAACAGCAAAAACAGTTGGACAATTAGATATTCAAGGATTGAAAATTCATAATTTATATATGTTAAAAGATACAAAATTACATCAAATGTATTTAGAACAACCTTTTGACATGTTAAGCAGAGAAGATTATATATCATTGGTTGTTGAACAATTAAGTTATATACCAGAAAATGTAGTGATTGAAAGATTAACTGGTGATGCTCCTTTAAGTTTATTAATTGAACCTAAGTGGTCTATTAAAAAAGTAACTATCCTTAACGATATTGATAAATTAATGAAAGCTAAAGATATATATCAAGGTAGCAATCTAAAAAAAGAATCCAACTAATGGATTCTTTTATCTTATTATTCAGTTTCAATAAGTCCATAATCGCCATCGTGACGTTTATAAACAACACTAATTTGATCTGTCTCAGTATCTTTATAGACAAAGAATGTATGTCCAATTAGTTCCATTTGCATAATTGCTTCTTCCATATCCATTGGTTTAGGACTAATTGTTTTTGTTTTAACAATAACATCCTCTTCTTCATCATCTAATGGTTGAATTGAAGCAATATTGAATGCAAGCTTATTATCTTTGGACTTTCTACTCAATCTTGTCTTATACTTTCTAATTTGTCCTTCTAGCTTGTCAATAACTTGATCTAGTGCATTATACACATCATCATCAACAACCTCTGCTCTTAATAATACATACTCTGTTGGAATAGTCACTTCGATTTTCTGCCCAACTGGATAATCACGAATCAAAACCTTAGCTTCAACATTATCACTCATGATAAAATACTTATCAAGAATACCTAATTTCTTTTTGACTCTTTTTTCAATATCGGGAGTTATGGCAAGATTTTTTCCTCTAATACTGACTTTCATAAACATTCCTCCTTTAATTACTTATATTATACTATAAATTTTAGTAAATTTATACATCCAACTTAAAAAAAGTGAAAATGTATTGATGTAATCAAAGATACTTTTTTAATGTTTCAACTTTATCCAATTGTTCCCAAGGTAAATGAAGATCATTTCTGCCAAAATGGCCATAACATGCTGTTTGTAAATAGATTGGTTTTAATAAATCTAAAGTATCAATGATGCCTTGAGGGGTTAATACAAACTCATTCCTTATGGCCTTTAATAGAGTATCATGAGAAACTTTATGAGTTTGAAAAGTATCTATATAAACACTTATTGGTTCATCAATGCCAATTGCATATGATAATTGTATTTCAGCCTTATCGCAAAGTTTAGCGGCCACCAAATTCTTTGCAATATATCTGGCCATATAAGCCCCACTTCGATCAACCTTAGAAGGATCCTTACCTGAGAATGCCCCTCCTCCATGACGAGCAATTCCTCCATAAGTATCAATAATAATTTTTCTACCCGTTAAACCTGTATCTCCTTGTGGTCCGCCTATCACAAAACGCCCCGTAGGATTAATAAGAACTTTATAATCATGATTAAGACAATATTCATCAGCAACTTCTTTCATAATCTTATTTTTTATATAGTCCTTAAACAATTCCTCATCATAATCAGGATCATGTTGCACTGACATAAGAACAGTATCAATTAAAGGTTTATTAGGATGAGTATAATCAATGGTAACTTGAGCCTTCATATCAGGTCTAGACCATAAAAATTGACCATTTTCCCTTAACTTATTTGCTTGTACCATGAGCTTATGCGCTATGGTAATGGGTAAAGGCATATACTCTTTTGTTTCATTACATGCATAACCAAACATAATACCTTGATCACCTGCACCTCCAACTTTAACATCCGTTCCTAAAGCAATATCAGGTGATTGTTCATCTAAAACAACTTTAATATTGCAATGATGACCATCAATTCCTAATGTATCACTTGTATAGCCAATATCAGTTATAACTTTTCTAGCAATAGTTTCATAATCAACATGAGCTTCGGTAGTGATTTCACCTCCAATAACTAGTAAATTTGTAGTTATAAAGCATTCACACGCAACGCGTGAATATGGATCTTGTGCTAAACAAGCATCAAGAATAGCATCACTGATTTGATCACAAATCTTATCTGGATGTCCTTTTGAAACTGATTCTGATGTAAATAATATTTTTTCCATTTATCCTCCCTTTTTCAACAAAAAAAGCTTTCGAGGAAAGCTTTTCATACCTTATTGTTCAGGCATAGCCTGCTAGGTAAAGGCACCTTCTATAAATAGGGTTGCCACTACATTATCGATCCTCATCTAGTAGTTCTGAATAAGTTTATTGATATAATTTTTTTAAATCTTCATCGTCAAGAGAAGTCATGGCTTCTATAAGTTCCATGTCTAATCCTAATTCATATAATATCGTTGCAATTTTCATTTGCTGTTGTTTGTAAGTCATTTTATCACCAATATTAGTTTAACCTAAATTGGAAACAATATTCTACAAATAATGACCTAATTTTTAGATTCTTTTAATAAATCTCTAATTTCAGTTAATAATTCTTCACTTGTAGGTCCAGCAGGTGGTTCTTCTTTAGCCTCTTCTTCTTTCTTAGCCATTGAAGTTAATTTCATAATAAATCTTAACATTAAGAAAATAACCAAGGCAATAATCAAGAAATCAATACAAGCTTGAATAAAGCTACCATAGTTAATGGCAATTGCATCAGATTCCTCAGTCGCAGCCTTCAATACTAAAGTCAATGAAGTAAAATCTGCTGCTCCAGTTAATAATGTTATAATTGGCATAATAACATCATTAACCAATGATGATACGATACTGCTAAAAGCACCCCAATGATAACACCGATAGCCATATCTATGACATTTCCACGAGTTGCAAATTCCTTAAAATCCTGAAAAAATTTTTTCATACTAGTTTTACCTCCATTACTCCCGGAACTTCCTCAATCAAAATCTGCTCAACACCATCTTTAAGCGTTACATCTATTAGAGAACAGCCCATACAAGCACCAAACATTTGAACGTAAACGATGCCATCTTCTAATTTAACAAATTCAATGTCACCGCCATCACGTTGTAAATAAGGTCTTAATTTGTGAATAACTTTCACAACTTCCTTTTCCATTTCGAACTGATTCATTCAACGAGCCTCCTTTTTTTTCTTCACTATTATAACACATTTTCCAAAATATAAAAGCATGAAGACTTATTTTCGCTTTATTGTAACAAAAGTTTGTGATATAATTTAAGTGATTGGAGGTCTGTTAATGGAACATCGAATCAGAACAGGTGATATAATTGATGTAACCATTACTGGTATACAACCCTATGGTGCTTTTGCTTCTTTACCTGATCATACTTCAGGCTTGATTCACATTTCAGAAATATCTGATAAATTTGTGCGTAATGTAGAGAGCTACGTGCATGTTGGTGAGGTTATCCGTGTCAAAGTTATTGATATTGATGAAGAAACACATCAAGCTAAGCTTTCTTTAAAGGCTGTTCGTTTAGCTAAACGAAAATATAAAAGAGCCTATAAAAATCGAAGGGAAAAGATTAAAGAAACACCTTTAGGTTTTAATCCATTAAAAGAGAAATTACCTGAGTGGATTGCTCAAGGTATTATTAAGGAGGAAGAATGATGATTAAAGTTGATTTATCAAAAGCAAAATTAGCTGAAAGCGTAGAATCATATAAAGATCAAGTAGCATCTATTCATGATATGATTCACAACAAGACTGGTGCAGGGAATGATTTCCTTGGCTGGGTTGACTTACCATTAAATTATGATAAGGAAGAAGCTGAAGCAATTAAAGCTAAGGTTGATGAATTAAAAGATGAAATTGACGTTTTATTAGTATGTGGTATTGGTGGATCTTATTTAGGAGCAAGAGCTGCAATTGAAGCATTGAATGGTTTATTCCCTACAAATAAAGTAGAAATTATTTATGTAGGTAATACTTTCTCTTCTAACTATATTGCACAAGTTAAAGAATATGTTAAAGATAAAGAATTCGCAATTAACTGTATTTCAAAATCTGGAACAACAACTGAAACATCAATTGCTTTTAGAATTTTCAAAGATATGCTTGAAAAGACAAAAGGAAAAGAAGTAGCAAGAAAGAGAATTATTGCTACTACAGATAAAGCCAAAGGTGCTTTAAAGACATTATCTAATAATGAAGGATATACAACATTTGTTGTACCTGATGATGTTGGTGGACGTTATTCTGTATTAACTGCTGTTGGTTTATTCCCAATTGCTATGGCTGGTATTGACATTGATGCCTTATTAGCTGGTGCTGCAAAAGCAAGAGAAGATCTTAACAATCCTAATATTGAAGAGAACCCTGCTTATCAATATGGTGTTGCTAGACAAATCTTATGCAAACAAGGATATCCTGCTGAAATGTTTGTAACTTATGAATTACAATTACAAATGACTGCTGAATGGTGGAAACAATTATTTGGTGAATCTGAAGGAAAAGAAGGAAAAGGTATTTTACCTACAAGTGCAACATTCTCTACTGACTTGCATTCATTAGGTCAATTTATTCAAGAAGGTACTAAAGTATTATATGAAACAGTATTAAAGATTGAAAAACCTATTTCTGATATTGAAATTCCTAGCGATCCAGATAATTTAGATAATTTAAATTACTTAGCAGGTAAAACTGTTGATTTCGTTAATAAGAAAGCTTGTGAAGGAACAATTGATGCTCATGTAAATACTGGTGGCGTACCTAATATTCAAATCACTATGGATGAATTAACACCATATACATATGGCTATATGATTTACTTCTTCGAAAAAGCTTGTGCTTTATCAGTTTACTTATTAGATGTTAATCCATTCAACCAACCTGGTGTTGAAGTTTATAAAAAGAATATGTTTAAATTACTAGGAAAACCTGGTGCATAAGAAGTGGAAAATTCCACTTCTTATTTTTTTATATATCATTTTCGATATAAACATCATTTTCAAAATCACTTGCTGTTATTCTAGCATCTGAGCCAAATTCAATAATATCACAATGAACATTTAAAACATCGTGTTCATTATCTTCATTATCTTTATAATGATTAATTGAACCAGTACCTAAAATAAATAATTGCTTTCCTTTTTTCACATGTTGTTCCATAACTTCAGCCATACGATTCCATACTGAGCATTTTAAATAAAAAACATCATTTTTTTTGCTATTATTTGAAGTTGCAATTGTAAAATTACAAACTTTAGCATCATTAACAATCTTTACTTCAGCATCTTTAGTAATTCTTCCACTCAAAATAATTTTAAACATAATATCAATCCTTTCTTAGATAAAAGGTGGAAAATCCACCTTTTATTCTAAATATTTCTTTTTCTTGCATGATAAATAGACACCACAAATGCCAACTACAAATGTCATCCACCATAAAGCTTCAATAGGCGTATTATCACCAGTTATTACAGTAATAGTTGGAACTGGAGTATTTCCATATTCTAATGAATAAATACTACCAACATTTTCTAAATTATCATCTATAACAATTTCTCTAACTTTATCAGATAACTGATAACCCTTAGGTGCTTGAGTTTCACGAATATAGTATGTTCCATATTCTAAATCTTCAAAGATAATGGTACCAGTATCTTTATTAGCATGAACACTTGTGATTTCCTGAGTACATTCTTTATCACTATATAGTGTAAACATAAAATCCAATCCTTTAATTACTTCTTTTGTTGTAGAATCGATTTTAATGACTTCAATATCAGTGAGTATCTTTTCATCAGTAATTGTATAATATTCATTCACTTTGTCATTAGATACAGTAAATTCAATGTCTGTAGCTAAATAATATCCTTGAGGTGCTGCTTCTTCATGAAGGGTATAAGTTTTACCTTCAACTAAACCACTAATAGCATGTGTTTCGCTTGTTGATAGCCATTCATCAACAATGCTGCCATCTTCATCAATGACTTGAATAGTGGCACCTGCAACTTCTTCACCACCAACATTTTCCTTGCTCACAAGAACCTGTTTATTAATCATAGTTACTTTCTCAATTTCCATTGAATAAGTGAAAGTGATATCAGTAGAAACAACATAGCTATCAGGAGCAGTCATTTCACTTAATGTGTATTCGTGACCATAAATCAACCCTTTTACAAGATGTTCTTCTGTCGTAGAAGTCCATTCATCAATGACAGTATCTGTTGTATTATCAGTTAAGACCATATGCGCATCTACAACTTGATTGCCACCAACATCAGTCTTGCTGAAGTATGTTTCTGTTAATTCATTTTCAGCTGATTTTTCAATTTCATAGACTTTTGTCGTATTGTCTTCAATAGTAAAATCATACTGAATTGGATTTTCAAGTAAAACATAACCATCCTGTGTTTCCACTTCTGTTAATAGATAAGATGCTCCAGTTAATCCTAAAGGTAAATCGGCAATCTGGATAACACCATTTTCATCAATTTCGTATATACCATCATCATAATCTTTAGTAACAATATCACCTTTAGCAAAGATAATAGAGCCATCAGTCGGATCAATAATATCGCTGTTAGCAGTTAACTGGAATTTGATACCTTTATGAGCTATATCTTCAGCTAATTCAGTAGATTTATTTAAGATAATCGTACCAGTAGGTTTTTCATCAACAACATTAACAATGATAACAGGATCGTTATCTTCATCAAAAGTAATAGCATCACTTGAGGAGGTAATTTCAACTTCAACTTCATCAGCCAATAAGAAACCATCAGGTGATGTAATTTCTTCAACATAATATGTTCCTGCATTAACCATGTTATCTAAATAAGCAATACCATCTTCATCAGTTGTCCATGTATCAATATATGTAGATCCAGTTTTTTGAATAACATAATTTCCATCTGAATCCTTTAATTTAAATGTTGCATTTGATAATGTAACAATATTGCCATCTTCATTTGTTTTTACTATCTGCAGCCATGCTTTAAATGGAGCATTATTGACCATACGATATTCAACTTCATCGTCATCATCAATTGTTACAAAGAAGTCACCACCTGCATAGTAATTTTCAGGTGTGTAAGTTTCCTTGACAAGATAAACACCATAAGGTAAGTCAATAGAAGTAGCTCTTCCAGTTGAATCGGTCGTCATGACATCATAAGTTGTTGCTTCATCCCAGCCAACGCTTTGTACCTCACTGTATAGTTTTATCGTAAACTGAACATTTTCAAGACCAGCTATAACACCAGTTTCACCATCAGTACCAGCTTTTGAAATCTGTAGTTTACCTTTGATAACATCTTCATTGACTGTAACAGATTCAACTGTTGTTGAAGATGTATTGTTAGAAGGCGTTAAGGTAACGCTATAAGTTTCATCACTAACAAGATAGCCAGTAGATGCACTTGTTTCACAAATAGCATAACTGCCCATTGGCAGGTTAGACCATGTGATTTGTCCATTATCATCAGTTGTTTTTTCTCCAGTATCACCCCATGTAGAGTTACCAACAGTGATAGATGAAATAGTTATACCAGCTGAATATAAGACATCTCCACTAGCTAGATCTAGTATATCTTCTTTTGCCTTTAATACATAGGTTGCACCTGTTAATGTTGCATCACCTTGTGCAATGGTTCCAGTTTCACTGTCTTCCTTAGTAATAGTAATTGAACCTACAACTGGCTCATTATATATTGAAATACTATATGTTTTCCCGTCTTCACTAACAAACTGACTTTCAGTAATAGTCGCTATGATATAGTTTTCTGGATTTGTCTTTTCACGAATGATATATGTTCCATAATCCAGCAATCCTGATGTTGCGACTCCTGTTTCATTAGTTGTAATAGTTTCAACCACTGTAGAACCATCTTCACTCAAGATTTCAAATTCAACACCAGATTGTTCAACTACTAAACCAGTCTTAGCATCATATTTAGTAATTTCAATATAACCCTGTTTCCAGTCATTGGTTGCCGTATAAGTTGTTGTTTCACCAGCGCTGATAGTTGCTGAATAAATTGTCGAATCCAAAACAAGATATTCAGGAACACTTATTTCCTGAATATATACTGTTCCACTGTAAAGCTCATTTACTGTCACAGTTCCATTGCTTCCCGTTGTATATGTTCCTATAGGATCACTCATATCAGAATTATAAGAAATCTTAAAGATTGCATCAGCTACATAATTACCATTGCTGTCTATCTTTGCTATCTGAAGTGAACCAAGTCCCTCAGTATACACTTTTAGATAAGCAGTTCTGCTTGTTGAAGAAGGTGAACCAATGGAAACAACCTTTTGATAATTGCCAGCCACATATCCCAGAATTGAACCTTTCTCTATCGTTCGATCTGCATTGAATGTAATTGTTGCTGGACTATCCTTATCTATAGCTGAACTAGATGTTATAGTTAGTTTATTTCCTGATCTTGATGAACTTACTAATGAGCTAGAATATTCAATATCACCATCATATAAGCTAAGAACACTATTGCTATCAGCAAGAGTTGTTGAGTATGTTCCTGTACCCAAATCATATTGAAGTTCTATAGTATCAGCTAATGAACTGTTTGTAGAAGCAAAGCTCGGAATATTATTTTTTATCTTGATTTCATTTTGAATCTGTTCAACCCATTCATCATATATTTCATCGAAATATTCCTTTAGTTCTGAAACAGTATAAGTATATCCACTATCATTAGTATAACTTGAGAATGTCCACATATCCTTTATATGTGTCCATGTTCCATCGCTTGATGCTAAATTAAAGTCTGCATCTCTTTCACCTTCAGTAACTTCCCATATAAGTGTTCTGCCAACAAGATATCTTAGCTTTTCCTTGACGCCCATGGAATGATTTGCTTCATATGTTGTTGGAATATTATTTCTTCCACCAATAAGACTTACTAGTTCCATCTTTTCATCAGCTGTTGTTCCGCCAACGCTTGTACCCTTAAACAATGTACTTGCAGATGTTGTAGAAGACATTGTTGTATTATCTGGAAGGCTTTCACCAAATTCAATACAATAAAGATAATTTCCTGAGCTAGTCCATTCACTTGTCATCATAATCAAAAAATAATCAAGTGACGAATGATACGTGCCTGTTTTTGAAGTAATGGCCTTGTTTTGAATCCATGTTGTTTTTCTTTCTTCCATATACGTTATAGTTGCAGCATTGGCATCCTTTACGATAGAAGAACTGCTAAACAGCATAGATAATGTCATCATCATAACCATAACAATCTTTGAACCTTTCTTTAATATGTCTTTCATAAATTTTCTCCTTTCAGTTTTTGTAAAATACATACTAAAATATTTAAGTTCGTTAACTTACATGAACTCCTTCAAATGAATTCATTCTATCACCTTCTTTCAATAAAATATTTAAATAAAAAAAGTGATTCATAAACGAATCACTAAAGAAGTCTAGACTTCTTTAGAGGGTTGCATAATAAACCCCCTTACTTATATATATACGCCAAAAATTCCAAAATTTCTTTTTTTTTGAAGTAAAAAATTTTATTTTTTTTCAAAAAATCCATCTTATATATACTTTATAGCAAATATAATCTTAATATACAACTATTGATTATTATAAAAAAACTTATATGATTAAACGTTATTATCATATAAGTTTCATTTATTGATAATGAAATATCTTCCCTATCTTTTCAATGATTATCATGAGCAACAATGTCTTTAATATAAAATGCCATCATATATGGAAATTTTTCTTCCATTGTCTCAAAGTCACAATTCAATAAATTTTTTATCTTTTCAATGCGATAATGTACAGTGTTACGATGTGTATACATTTCATCGGCAATCATCAATAAACTGCCATTATATTTAAAATAGTAAAACAATGTTTTTTCTAATTCACCATTATGCTTTTTATCATAATTAATAATAGGTTTTAGCAATTGATAATAAGAATCATATAAAATATCTTTATCTTCTACCGATAAAAGAATCTGATAAACTCCCATATCTTTAAAATACACAATATCATTATTGAATAAAACTGCATATCTAGTAGCAGCTAAAGCACGTTTATAACTTACTGTTATATTTCTAAAATCCTTAACAGGTGAACCTACACCGATATAAATATGATTATAATTCATACGTTTTTTCGAACGATTATACATTTTTTGAACAATTTCCATAAAATAATCCTGATTTAAATTATTTACCACTAAAACAAAGAATTCATTATACCAAAAACAGCTATAAGTACATTCAATACGTTCAAAATAAAGCTGTAATTGAAAAGTAATACGTCTTCTTTCAATTGGATCTGATAAATTAGAATCATCAATAGAAATCAATAAAACCTGAAAGTCACCATCAACATCAAAAGTACTCATTAAATCCATACGTCCTTCTTCAATAAACATCGGATTTGAAAAAGTATTAATAAAACATTCAGATACATGAATATCTTCTCTTTCAGAATAAAGGCAACGCATACAATAATCTTTGATAACATCGGCCAAATGTATTTCCCAAGGAATTGTAATTAAAGGCAAATCCTGTTCATTACAATAATCAATGACATCATCTGGAATGTCAACAATATATTTGCCTACATTGATAATCAAACCACCACTATGATATTTCACTAAAGAATGAACCAATGAAGTGATTTTGTCAAGTAGACAATTTAAATAATTAAAATGATTTGCTATT
>JAJQEL010000015.1 GCA_021201655.1 Erysipelotrichaceae bacterium
CAACATTTCTTGAATTTGATTTGCTCAATGATTTTATACAAGTGTTTAAAACCCGACAAGTATAAGAGGAGTGAAAACTTCTCTTTTTTTAATAAAATAAATAATTTTTATAAAAAAAGTGTGATATATAGATAGAAAATGTAAGCGATTTAAATTTCTTTTCAAAAATGATGGAAAAGAAATTGAAATGTGTTATAATAGTACTATAAATTATTAAGGAGGAGTCAATCAATGGCAGAAAAATTTTCTTTTGTTGTAATCGATCCAGTAGGATTACATGCTAGACCAGCAACTATTTTAGTAAATCAAGCTAATAAATTCTCTAGTGCTGTTAAATTAACTTATAATGGTAAAGAAGTTAACTTGAAATCAATCATGGGTGTTATGTCTTTAGGTGTTCCTACTAAAGCTACAGTTGAAATTACAATTGAAGGCGAAGATGAAAAGGATGCAGCTGAAGCAATCAAGAAAGTAATCGTTGATCAAAAAGTTACTGAAGAAGTTATTGATTAATTATAATAATTAACATTGACTTTTTAGGGCCACGTTAGTGGTCCTATTTACTTTTAGGAGGTTTTTATGGATTATTTAAATGAGAATATCTGCAATAAAGCAGTTTTTTATAAAGAACAATTACCTGCTTTTATGGGACAGGCAATATATCATTTTGGTAGTAATGATGATTATGATATTTTGGCTTATATAGATGCTGATGGTATTGGTGAAAAGGGTATTATTTTAACGAAAACACATTTTTATTTTAGTTTTGCTTTTAAAGATAGTTTTAGTTATGATGATATTGAAACATTAACCTATGAAAAACATCATAATGCTGATAAAATCACAGCAATCATTAAAACACATCAACATACCTATAAATTTTCTAATCATTATATCAATCAATTCAAATTGTTAAAATTCTTATCAGAAGTCTCTAATAAGCCTATTGATATATTAATGAATGATTATGAAAAGATTGAATACTATTTAGATATTGTCTTTGATGATATCAATAATGACGCTTTTGAAGATGTAACATTAACTTATCAACAAGCTCTTAACTTTAAAGAACTGTGTGATAACTTAGATCTTATTAGACAAATGGATGATCAGAATTATGCATATGAGCTTCAGACAATGTTACCAAAAGCATTATCATTTTTTGATGAATTAGATATAGGTAGTGATGAGATTGATATCTTAGTAGATTTATATGATAAATTACATCAGCAGGAAGAAGATCAAATATCAGCTTATGATGATATGATGCATAAAATTAAACAAGGTGATCCGCAAACTATGAATCAATTACGTTCAGCGATGAAGATGTTAGGTATCTCTGAAGATGAACTTAGAAATATGTCACATGAAGAGTTGATAGATTATCTTTATCAACTAGCTGATCAATATCATGTTCCTAAAGGTATGTTAGATAAGATGATTAAAAAATATGATAATCGTTAAGATTATCTTTTTTTATATGCAGTTTTATGATATTATATATTTAGATATTTAGACAAATATCTAAATAAAGGAGGATATATGGATATATTTAAAGCTTTAAGTGATTCAACAAGGAGAGCTATATTAGAATTATTAAAAGAAAAAGATATGAATGCTGGAGAGATAGCAGAGCATTTTCAGATGACGAAACCTTCGGTTTCGCATCATTTGAATATTTTAAAAAGTAGTGGCCTTATTATTGATGAAAGACATGGACAAAATATTGTATATAGTTTGAATATGACAGTATTTCAAGAAGTGATTCAATGGGTTATGAGTTTTAATATAGAAGGTGAAAAAGATGTCAAAGAAGAGTTTTAGTATTCTTTTATGGCTTATGACAATAGCGATGATGATCAGTGTTTATTTTATGGATGAGGTTATTCCTATTCATTGGAATTTTCATTTTGAAATTGATGATTATGGGAGTCGTTATATCTTTTTGGGATTATCATTGTTACCTGTTATCATATATTATGGTTTTGATTATATTAACCGATTAGATGAACGTATTAAGAAATATGAAAGTCAATCAAATGATTATGAAATAATACGAATAATTATAACATTACTTATGTTAGCTATTAATTTTATATGGATGTATATGTGTTTTAATCCGCAAGGCCATATGGAAGTGGCTTTATCTATTGTATTTTGTATGTTTTTATTGTTCCTAGGAAACTATATGCCTCGTATTCCTATGAATCATTTTATTGGTATACGTTTTTCATGGACAGTAAATAATGAAAAAGTATGGAAAAAGACACATAAGATGGGTGGATATTTATATGTTGTTTCTGGTTTGATGATGTTAGTATTAACAATTTTAGATTTATGTGGTTTTGAATTCATTGTTGCATTAATACTTATTGATTCAGTAGCCATTGGGATATATTCATATGTTATGTACAGAAAAGAGAAAAAGATATGTTAGAAATGTATTATTTGGATATAAAAGTTTATGATATAATAGGTATATGTTTAAGGCGTTTTACTAAAAAATAGGATGTTTAAATATTTGATGAAATTTAGGAGATGAAAATATGGATGCAAAGAAGTTTGATGATTTTTATGTTTTTGATGATGGTGGAGTGAGATATTTTTTATTTGTGGATAATCATAAGTCTGTTTTGTTTGATTGTGGTTTTGGTAAAAATGATGTTTTGGCAGATATAAAGGATATAACATCTTATAAGCCTATTGTTTATTTGTCTCATGGAGACATGGATCATGCGGGTGGTTTAAAGTATTTTGATGAATGTTATTTAAATAAAGGTGATCATCATCTCATTAAAGATCATATTATCATACATAATCTTAATGAAGGTGATGTTATTGATATAGGTCAATATCATTTTGAAGTGATTGAATTACCAGGACATACTTATGGTAGTGTAGTTTTCTTAGATAAGAATAAGAAACTATTACTTGCAGGTGATAGTGTTCAAACAGGTCCTATTTATATGTTTGGTAAACATAGAAGTTTGGATTTATATATTGAAACTTTAAAGAAATTACAAAACTATAAAGATGATATTGAAACAATTATTGCTTGTCATCATGATTATCCTATCGGCAAGGAATATATTGATTATTGTTTAGAGGATGCTATTTCTTTAAAAGTTGGAAACCTTAATGGCACTCCTCATGAATTTATGCCTTGCAAGATCTATCAAGGTAAATATGTTGTATTTTATTATTAAAGGCAGAATTTTCATTCTGCCTTTAATAATAAAATATAATAATTGATTTAAATAAATCTCAATGGCATCACATATTTCTGTTTCATCTTCTACTATTAAAATATTGTATTTCATTGTTTTTTCTCATTTCTAGAATTTTTATACTTTATAAATCTTAGTATTTGTATAAGATAAAACGAAAGAATTTCTGAGGATTGCAATATCAATGTTGACAATATGATTTGCATAAATAGTAAAAGAAACAAATATATAAAGTTTGCATTATTAATGGATAACATATTGAATTTTAGCTTATATAATCATTGTTTTTGAAATAGATAAGATTATAAGATGTGTGGATTCATTATTTCTAATTTGCAAATGTTGAAAATTTAACAAATGTTGTTACGATGATCAAAAAAGTATTTATAGAAGAAATATTGTTCTAAATATCAATACTTTTTAATTTATATTGAGGTAATACATTATAATGAAGTTGATGTTTAATCTACCTTATAGCAAGGTATCATAATATATATGATTTCATATCAATTTGTAGGTGAAGGTTCGATATTCATGAAAACAAAATACACTTCAGCAAATATTTAATTGCAGTTTGAAATATAGTTTGCTATAATGTAATTGAAATAAAAAATATTCA
>JAJQEL010000097.1:0-10527 GCA_021201655.1 Erysipelotrichaceae bacterium
CTTAGTGAACTTTTAATTATTTATTTTGTTCACTTTAGAGAATCATATCATTTCTAATATTTATATCTATGTTATAATAGAAGCAAATAGGAGGAATATGTATGGGCTATAAGGTAAATTGTGAAAAAATCAACGATATCCTTAAAGAATTATCAGCAGAATATGATATTTATGCACCTAAAAGATTTCTAAAAGCAGGGCGTTATTCTGATACTGATATTATTCGTTATGATATCATTGAAAAAGCAGAAGATATTGTCTTTGATGAAAAATCAGATTTTCCAGCTAAAGAAGTTTTGAGTCCAATCACTCAAACATTATTCTATTTCACTGAAGACGAATATCGTGAAAGCAAATGCACTTCAAAAAAGATTCTTATTTTCATGAGACCATGTGATATTAATGCGATGGAACATCAAAATAAGATTTATTTAGAAAATGGTGGCTTTGCTGATTTTTATTATCAAAGACTTCAGGAAAAGATTAAGATTGTCTTAATGGAATGTAATACTGGCTGGGACACATGCTTCTGTGTAAGTATGGGGTCTAATAAGACAGATGATTATTCTTTAGCAGTTAGAAATCTGGGAGATAGTTGGTTAGTTGAAGTTAAAGATGATGCTTTTAAAGGTTATTTTGAAGGTGATGAAACACCATTTGATGTTGAATTTGTAGAAGAAAACGAATTAACATTAGAAGTACCTGAAATTAAGAATAAAGATATTCTTAATAAATTAAAAGTTCATCCAATGTGGAAAGAGTTTGATAGTCGTTGTATTTCATGTGGTGCATGTACAATTGCTTGTTCAACATGTACTTGTTTCACTACTACTGATATCATTTATGATGATAATGGTGAAGTAGGAGAAAGAAGAAGAAGATCTGCTTCTTGTCAAATTGATGACTTTACAAATGTTGCAGGTGGAGGAAGTTATCGTAACACTGCTGGCGATCGTATGCGATATAAAGTACTTCATAAATTCCATGATTATAAAGCACGTTTTAAAGATTACCATATGTGTGTTGGTTGTGGTAGATGTATTGATCGTTGTCCAGAATTTATTTCTATTGTAGCTACTGTAGATAAGATGGCTAAAGCAATTGATGAAATTGAAAAGGAGGGTGCATAATATGAATAATCCTATAAGACCTATTCCTTGTGAAATATTAGATATTAAAAAGGAAACAAAACAGGAATGGACTTTTAAAGTTAAAACTGATGCAACTCCTAATCATGGTCAATTTATGCAATTATCTATTCCAAAAGTTGGTGAAGCACCTATTTCTATCTCAGCTTATGGTGATGGATGGATGGATTTCACGATTCGTGCAGTTGGTAAAGTAACTGATGAGATTTTCAAGAAAGAGATTGGTGATACTTTATTCTTAAGAGGTCCTTATGGTAATGGATGGCCATTTGATAAGGAATTTAAAGGAAAGAATTTGGTATTTGCAGTTGGTGGAACTGGTTTAGCTCCTGTTAGAAGTATGCTTAATAAATGCTATAATGAGGATTGTGCTAAGAGTGTTACATTGATTGCAGGTTTTAAAAATGAAGAAGGTATTGTTTTTAAAGAACAATTAAACCAATGGAAAGAAAAGTTTACTACTTTCTATACATTAGATAGAGATAAGATAGATAACTGGAATGTTGGTTTTGTAACAGAATATGTTCCTAAGGTAAATTTTGATTCTTTTGATGGTGATTATGAAATGATTATTGTTGGACCACCTGCAATGATGAAATTCACTGCTCAAGCAGCCATGAAGTGTGGTGTTCCAATGGAGAAAATCTGGGTATCATTTGAAAGAAAGATGTCTTGTGCAATTGGTAAATGTGGACATTGCCGTATTGATGAAGTTTATGTATGCTTAGATGGTCCTGTGTTCAACTATACAGTTGCGAAAGATCTCATAGATTAAGGAGGGCGACATAATGAATAAGGATATTGATGTAAAGAAAGTCAGAATAAACAATTATAGACAATCTAAAGTACCTGGCGAATTCATGCTTCAATTACGTTTGCCTGGAAACTTAATCGAAGCTAAATATTTAGATGTTATTAAACATATTGCTGAAACTTGGGGCGATGGCATGTTCCATATTGGTACTCGTCAAACATTAAATGCTACTGGTATTAAATATGAAGATATTCCAGCTGTCAATGAATATATTGAAACATATATTACTGAAGTTGAAGCTCAAAGTAATGTTAATATGAATCGCATTGGTTTAGATGATGTAGAATGGGATCCTAAATCTGGATATCCTACTATCGGAGCAAGAAATATCATGGCTTGTATTGGTAATAGACATTGTATCAAAGCTAACTGTGATACAACTGCTATTGCTAGAAAAATCGAACCATTGATTTTCCCATCTCATTATCATATTAAAATTGGATGTGCAGGTTGTCCAAATGATTGCGTAAAAGCTAATTTTAATGATTTTGGTGTTATGGGTGTTTCTAAGATGACATATCATCCAGAACGTTGTATTGGTTGTGGGGCTTGTGCAAGAGCTTGTGAACATCATGCAACACGTGTATTATCTTTAAATGACAAAGGTAAGATTGATAAAGATACTTGTTGCTGTGTTGGTTGTGGTGAATGTGTTATTGCATGTCCTACTGGAGCTTGGACAAGAAGTACTGAAAAATTCTATCGTGTAACTTTAGGTGGATGTACTGGAAAGAAAGATCCTCGTTCTGGTAAATTATTCCTTAACTGGATTAAAGAAGAACCGTTATTACAAATGTTTGGTAATTGGACAAAATTCTCTGCTTGGGTTATGGACAATAAACCACAATATTTACATGGTGGACATTTAATTGATATGGCAGGTTACCATAAATTTAAAGAAATTATTTTAGATGGTGTTGAACTAAATCCTGAATGTTTGGTTGCAGAAAATATCTATTGGGCTGAAAATGAGCAAAGAGGAAACTTACACTTACTTCCAATAGAAAAACATGCAAAAGCCGGACCTCAAGAATAATCATTAAACTGCGTGTCTTAAACACGCAGTTTATTTTTAAAGAAGGTGATAATATGTTTTATAGAGGTAGACGATTAAGAAGAAATTCTACAATTCGTTCTATGTTACAAGAAACAAAATTGTATAAGAGTGATTTAATATTACCGATTTTTGTGTGTGAAGGAGAAAATATATTTCAGGAAATTACTTCATTAAAAGGTCATTATCATTATTCTATAGATAATTTGTATAAAATAGTAGACCAAATGAAAAAAGCGGGTATTCTATCATGTATACTTTTTGGTATAGTGGAACATAAAGATGCTTGTGGCAGTGAAGCTTATAATGATAATGGGATTATTCAACAGGCCATTAGAAAAATTAAAGAATTAAACAATGATATCTATGTGATTGCGGATGTTTGCATGTGTGAATATACTGATCATGGGCATTGTGGTATTTTAGATGATGATGGTAATGTCAATAATGATGAAACTTTAAAATATTTATCAAAAATAGCCTTAAGTTATGCTAAAGCTGGTGTTGATATGGTAGCACCAAGCGATATGATGGACGGGCATATTTTAGCCTTAAGAAATATTTTAGATGAAAATGGTTTTACTAATTTACCTATTATGGGGTATAGTGCCAAATTTGCCTCAGCCTATTACGGACCATTTAGAGAAGCCGCACATTCTACACCTTCATTTGGTGATCGTCAAAGCTATCAAATGGATTATCATAATGGTCAAGAAGCTTTAAGAGAAGTTGAAGCAGATATAAATGAAGGGGCCGATATTATTATGGTGAAACCAGCAATGGCTTATTTAGATATTATCAAAGAAGTAAATTTGAATTATAATATGCCTTTATGTGCTTATCAAGTTAGTGGTGAATATGCTATGTTAGTTTCAGCTGTGGATCAAGGTTTGATGAACGAATCTGTTATTATGGAAAGTTTAATAGCTATTAAACGAGCTGGTGCGCAATTGATTATTACTTACTTTGCATTGGATGTTGCTAAAGAATTAAATAGTTAGAAATGAGGTGTAAAAATGAGTCGAATTGAAACGTCTATGTATTATGTGAATTCAGTTAAACCTCATTTTCATAAAGATGAACTAGAAATTATACTAGTTCTTCAAGGAGAAATTACTTTTTACAAAGTAGAAAGAAGTGTTAAAGTTAAAGCAGGTGAATTTGTTTTTGTTAATAGATCTATTCCACATTATTTAGAAAGTGATGATGCGATTATTCTCATTTCAAAAATTAAAATAGGAGAATTTAAGCATATATTTCCGCGCATTGCTTATGTTGAATTTATGAATTTTGATGAATTAATGGTGTTAGACAAACCATTAAAACAAAGGATTAATCAAAGTTTAGAAGATTTTATTATTAAAGATTATTTATTACGAGATGAGAATAATAAAAAAGAAAAGTATTTTAATGAAGATCTTATTGTTCAATTACTGTTTTCCCAATATCAGTTGATATCTCATCTTAAAAAAGAAGATAACTTTTTAAAAGATGATATATTAGATCGTTATTATCTTATTGTTGAATATGTATGGACGCATATTCATGAAAAAATAGCAGTTGATGATGTTTTAAAATGCGTTTATATGAATGCAGCCTATTTTTCCCAATTTATGAAGAGTGTCAGTAGTAAAGGTTTTAAGGAATTTGTCACATATCGTAAATTAATTGTTTGTGAAGATATGCTTATTGATACAGATGATTCTATGATTGATATTGCGGAGAATGTTGGCATTAGGGATATGAAATCTTTTTATACTATTTTTAAAAGATATTTTCATACTTCTCCAGCTAAATACCGTACAATTCTTAGTGAAATAGATGATGATTACAAAATTATCGATGATAAGAAGATCGTTAATAATTATGTTGAAGAATATTGTATTCATCTCGATGATGAAAATAATACAATTGAAAAGGCTTATCAATATTTATCTAGTTTTGAAGATGATTTAAATATTAATAATGATTTTGAAATCATTATTAATCCTTATCAGGATATGGGAAATATAATTGACGATACTTATCAGCCGTATAAATATATTTATATATTAGCAACTATTATTGATGATATTAATGGAAAATGTGTTTTAAAATATCCATTTTGGGTTTTATGTAATCAGGATCACTGGAATTTATTATTAACGTCTTTAAGCAGTCTCGTTCATACTTTTGGATTTAATCATTTAAAAAATTGGAAAATCATGATTGTGTTTAGATTTATTCCTGTAGGAATATTACCTAATGTCACTGAAATTGGTATGCAGGTCATCGGTGTATTTATTGGAACTATTTATTTGTGGACAACTATTGATCCAATGACTTCAAGTTTAATTAGTATCTTTATGCTAGCATTTACTGATTATGCCGATTCTGCTACT
Source organism: Erysipelotrichaceae bacterium (assembly GCA_021201655.1). GTDB lineage: Bacteria > Bacillota_I > Bacilli_A > Erysipelotrichales > Coprobacillaceae > JAJQDJ01. The sequence continues at coordinate 5,398 of JAJQEL010000097.1, forward strand.
TTATTAGCATCGGTATTTGGAAATGCTACTGTTATTCAAGTTTTCTTCTTAACTATTTTTACGGGAGCCGTTACTGAAAGAAGATTTACCCTTTATATTGCAAGATTTATTATGACACGTAAATTTATTGAGGGTAGACCTTGGGTATTTACATTCGTTATGTTGTTAGGGGCATTTGCAGTTGCTGCTTTTGTTGGACCATTCGTACCTATGTTCTTATTCTGGCCTGTTTTGTATGATGTTTATGAACAAGTTGGTTATAAGAAAACAGATGCTTATCCAAGAATTATGACATTAGCAATTACTATTGCTGCACTTATTGGTTTCCCAGTGCCACCTTATATGAGTAATGGTTTAGCTTTATTGAACAATTATCGAGGTTTATTAGATAATTTCCCTTCTTTAGCCTCAATGACAGGTATTACTATTAGTGATGGAAGTTACTTTATTGCATGTTTCTTATTAGGTATTATATTGATTATTGTAACAACTTTAGTAATGAGATTTGTATTTAGACCTGATGTTGAACCTTTAAAGAAAGTTACTATTGAAATGTTAGAAAAGAATCCATTACCTCCAATGAATTTTGCACAAAAATGTGTAGGAATTGCTTTAGCATTGTTTATTTTCATTATGTTAGTTCCAAGCTTATTCCCTACATTGCCAATCTTAAGCTTCTTGAATAGTAATTCGGTAGCCATGATTATTGTATTAGTAACTGCACTAGCATTTATTCCAGCAGAGGACGGTCCTGTTTTAAGATTGAATGAAGTTATGGGCAAAAACTTTGCCTGGCCAACTTATTTCTTAATTGCTGCTGCTATTATTCTAGGTAGTGTGTTAACTAATGAAGCTACTGGTGTAACAGCCTTCTTAAATGCGGTATTATCACCAATTTTTACAGGTATGTCTACAATGACATTTACAATTTTATTCTTAATTATTTGTGTATTACTTACAAATATCTGCAACTCATTGGTTATTGGTATGATTATGCAACCAGTTATTTTAACATATTGTGTTTCAGCCAGTGTTAATCCAGCACCATTAATTACTTTGTTAATCTTTACAGTATTATCAAGTGCAGCTTGTACACCTGCGGCTTCACCATTTGCTGCTATGTTATTTGGTAATAAAGAATATTTAACGGCTGGTGATGTTTATAAGTATTCTATAACATTCGTTGTTATAAATGTTATTGTTATTTTGATTGTTGGTATTCCGCTTGTTAATATTCTATTATAAAATAGGAAAATTAAAGTTTTATAAAAATTTTAAAAATGAAAAAAATCTCTTTTTAAAGAAATTATATAAGTGTAAAATAATATAAAGGGAGGTTATATTATGAGTTTATATGATATGGTTATTGTAGGTTCTGGCCCTGCAGGAATGACTGCTGCTGTTTATGGCGCACGTGCTAATATGAAAATTTTGATGCTCGATAAATTAGCTCCAGGAGGGCAAATTGTTAATACTAACGAAATTCAAAATTATACTGGTATGGGAACAATTAATGGTGCAGAACTTGCTATGAAAATGTTTGAACATACGCAAGAATTAGAAGTTGAATTTGATTATGGTACCGTTTGTAAAATTGATGCTGATGGTGATGTTAAAAAAGTTTATATTGAAGAAGACGCTGATAGAGTCATTGAAACAAAAACTGTTTTAATTGCATCTGGTAATACACCTCGAAGATTAAATATTCCTAATGAAGATATGTTTATTGGTAGTGGTATTAGTTTCTGTGCGATTTGTGATGGCCCTTTCTATAAAGACAAAGATGTTGTTGTTATTGGTGGGGGTAACTCAGCTGTTGAAGAATCAATTTATTTAGCTGATATGGTTAAATCATTAACAATTGTTACAATGATTGGTTTAACTGCTGATCCTATAGCATGTGATAAATTACAGGCATTAGATAATGTGACTATTTATACCTATCAGGATTTATTAGATTTCGTTACTGAAAATGGTTCTTTAAAAGGTGTACATTTTAGATCTAATAAGACTGGTGAAGAAAATACAGTTTATTGTGATGGTGTATTTGAATATATTGGCTTATTACCTGTTACTGATTTTGTCAAAGACTTGGGCATATTAAATGACTATGGTTTCATTGAAGTTAATGATAGAATGGAAACATCTATCCCTGGTATTTATGGTGCTGGTGATTGTGTTGTTAAGAACTTAAGACAAGTTATTACAGCATGTAGTGATGGTGCTATAGCTGCTCAGGAAGCTTCTAAATATATTAAACAATAGGAGGAAAGTGAAATGTTAAAAGAAGTTGAAAGTGTTGAATTTAAAGAATTGTATAGTAATGGTGCTGTATTAGTTGATTTCTTTTCTACTACATGTGGACCATGCAAAATGTTATCATTTGTTTTAAATGATGTTGAAAAAACTTTGGGTGATAAGTTATCAATCTTAAAAGTTGATTTTGACAAAAATAAAGATTTAACAGCTGAATATGATGTCAAAGGTTATCCAACATTGATTTTCTTAAAAGATGGTGAAGAAAAGAAACGTATGCAAGGTTTACAACAAAAACCTGCTATCATCAAAGCTGCTGAAGAATTATTATAATGAAGGAGTTAAATATGAGTGAAAAAATTGGATATGAAAAAATAGAACATATTATTTTTCAGCAAAATAAAGCTGAAAAAGCTATGTTGGAAGAATTTCATAATGGTGATTATTCATTAGATAATCCTCTAGTTAAATATAACGCATATTTAGTAAATCCTTTATCTGCTGTTGTATTATTTAATACAGAAAAGGAAACAGCTATTACAATTCGTGTCTTAGGAAAAACAAAAGAAGCTACTATTTCTCATACTTTTCCTAAAACTAAAGAACATATTTTACCAATTTTAGGTTTATATTCTGACTATGAAAATACGATTGAAATTGAAGCATATCGTGGTCAAAAAACGACTATTAAAATCGATGTACCAGATGTTTACAATGGTGAAAAAGTTATCAATTATATGAAAACTTCTGCTGAATATTTACAAGATAATCTTATCTTTGTATCACCTGCAGGTGAAAAATTATCTTCAGCATTTGATTTTAATGGTGACGCTAGATGGCATATGACAATTCCTTGTGTCTTTGATTTAAAGAGATTAAAGAATGGAAACTTAATTATTGGAAGTAGCCGTTTGATTAAAATGCCTTATTATATGTCTGGTATTTACGAAATGAGTTTAGTAGGTAAGAGTGGTAGCTGGACTGATGCAGACTGGTTCCATAACAATGCTGTATGGTATGATGAAAATACAAATTCATTAACATTCTCTGGTAGACATATTGATAGTATGTGTAATATTGATTTCGATACTGGCAAACTTAACTGGATTATTGGTGATCCTGAAATGTGGCCAGAAGAATATCAGAAATATTTCTTCACACCTGTAGGTGATGGCGAATTTGATTGGCAATATGAACAACATGCTAACGTAATCTTACCTGATGGTGATGTAATGTGCTTTGATAACGGACACTTTAGATCTAAAGTTCCTGAAAAACGAATCTTAAATAAAGATAACTTCTCACGTGGTGTCCGTTATAGAATTAATACTGATGATATGACAATCAAACAAATTTGGCAATATGGTAAAGAAAGAGGACAAGAATTCTATTCTCAATATATCTGTAATGTAGAATACTATGGTGAAGGTCATTATATGGTTCACTCTGGTGGTATTCAATATTATGGTGACGATGCTTCTGAGGAATTTGCAGCTATGATGCAAGATGATCCAATGGTAAGAACTCGCTCTATTACTGTTGAAGTATTGGATGATGAAGTTATGTTAGAATTAGAAGTTAAAGGTAATTTCTATCGTGCTGAAAAATTAAAATTGTATCATGATGGTGATAATTTACCATTAGGTGATGGTGTAAGTACAGGACATATGGGTGTTACTAAAGAATTCGATACAATCATTCCTGCTGAAGCATGTGGTGAAGAATTACCATATATTTATGAAGCTAATATTAATGAAGAACCTGATAGATTTACTTTAAAAGCTACATTTGAATCTGGACAATTAGTAATGTTAATGCTTGAACAAGGTGAAGAACAACATGGTTATTATATTTCAACAGCTAAGACTCAATTTGCTGCATTGTGCTGTGGTACATTTATTGAAAAAGATGCTAGAAATATTACTTGTTCAGTTAATAAATACGGCTTAAAAGGAACATATGATGTGAGAGTCATTGTTGATGATACGAAATATGAAACAGGTATTCAAATTACTTGTTAGTATAGGAGGTAATGCTTAATGCAAGAAAAGAAGTTAATTCATTCTAGTTATAATGATAAGCTTGTTTTAAAAGTTACTCCTGGACATTTTTCAAGTGATCGTTTCCATGTCAATTATTATATTGACATGGCGACACTAAAAATGCGTTTTACTGAAGCAAAAATGGTAGCTGAAGCTATGGCTGATAAATATGTTCATAGATTAAATATTAGTTCTTCTAACTTATTACAAGGTTATGAATCAATGATGAGTATGGGAACTGTTACTAAACCAGTTGATACAATAATTTGTATGGATGGTTGTGAAATGATTGGTGCTTTGCTTGCTGAAGAATTAATTAAAATGGGTGTAAAAACATCAAATAAACATGAAACATTCTATGTTATTACTCCAGAATTCGATAATACTGGACAAATGGTTGTTCGTGAAAATATCAAAAAAATGATTCAAGGTAAGAATGTTCTTGTTGTTTTAGCAACTGCTATGGGTGGAAGAACAATCTCAAAGGCCATTGGCACAATTTTGGCTTATGGTGGACATATAACTGGTTTATCAGTAATCTTTAGTAATATCGATGAAGTTGATGGTTATCCAGTTTATGGAGTATTCAATAAAAATGATTTACCTGACTTTAAGTTATCAGATCCAAATGATTGTGATGAGTGTCACGCCGGTAAAAAACTTGATGCTGTTGTTAATTCTTATGGCTATCAAGAATTATAATCATATCAATAGAAGGAGAAATCCTTCTATTTTTATGTGGTTAATTTTTCTGTATAACTATAAATTCTATTTGCAAAAATATTTATTTGTGTTGATTTGCAATTACATTCATAATTACATAACATATATA
>JAJQEL010000097.1:10537-25771 GCA_021201655.1 Erysipelotrichaceae bacterium
ACATATATATTTCTATAAACATTTAATATAAATTGTAATTATATTTATGGATATAAAAAATGATGTATGATTTTGCTTTAACATAAAATTTAACTTCCATTACTATATATCTAAAATGGTATTAAATTTACTATTTATCAATGTTATTTTTATTGATAAATAGTACCTTGATGATTTATAAATTTATTTCCTGATTATTTATATATAATATAGATTCTTGAATATATTGTTGTATTATTGAGCATATGATGTATTTTAAAGTATTTAATTAGTTATTTTACAAATTTAATATAATTTTTTTATATTGTATAATTTAATGAATTTAAAAAAATTCATTTTTTTTATTTTAAAAAAAGAAAAATGCAAAAAAATGCGTATATATAATAATAGGAGGGTTTATTATGGATGAAATTTTTGACAAAATGATTTATCGTGCATTAAAAAGAAGAGCAACTGATATTCATTTAACACTCAAACAAAACTTAAGTATTCGATTTCGTATTTTTGGCTGTTTAGAGGATTATGAACAAATGGATGTAGATATTGGTAGTAAACTGATGAATTATATTAAATATAAGGCGCTAATTAATACTAATTATCGATTATTACCGCAAACTGGTGATTTTAGTATAGATATGAATAACAAGATATATTTTTTAAGAATATCTTATCTACCTTCTCAACAGTTTGAAAGTATTGTTATTCGTATTCTTAATAATCATGAAATACGTAATATTGAGGATTTAACTTATCAGGATGAAATAAAAGATTATCTTTATTGGCTTACTCGTCAAACTAATGGTTTATTTTTGATTAGTGGTGCGACTGGATCGGGTAAATCAACGACTCTTTATACTATTTTGAGTGAAATTATTGCTCATGACAATAAGAATATCATCACGATAGAAGATCCTATTGAGGTATATTTGGAACATTGTCTCCAGATAGAACTAAACGAAAAGCTTGGAATAACATATCAGGATACTTTAAAACAGATTTTAAGACATGATCCTGACGTTATTATGATTGGTGAGATTAGAGATAGCCAAACTGCAAAAATTGCGATTACATGCGCTTTAACAGGCCATTTGGTGCTAACTACTATTCATGCAAGTAACTCTTTGTTGTCACTTAAACGTTTGATGAATCTAGGTATAAGCCAAGTTGATATCGAAGATGTTGTTATTGGCTCAATGTCTCAAAGAATTAAATATGATGCTATTCATAAACGTGTTGTAGTATTATCTGAATTAATGAATAAACATGATATTACTTCTTACTTTAATCATGGAACAATCCATTATTTAGATTTTCATGGTCAAGCATTAACATTAATGCAAAAAGGTTTTGATGAAAATTTGTTTATAGGAGAAATGAACAATGAATAAGGATTATTTATTTTTAAAGAACTTATATACATTACTGGATTCAGGGTATAACATGGAAGAAGCATTAATTATTTGCGACCATATTATGCACCATGATGTTATTGCTGAAATGCTTATGAAAATGCAATTAGGTGAAGATTTGCAAACAATCATTCTAGAAAGTCATATGCCAAAATTGTTCTTAGAATATTTTCGCTTTTTTCAAAACAAAAATAGTTTATCTGAAGCTATCTCTAAAAGCCTTAATATTTGTATGATGAATGAAGAATATCGTCAAAAACTCAAAGCTAAGCTTACATATCCTCTCATTCTTTTAACCTTCCTATTTCTATTTTCCATTTTCGTTGTTTTCTTTTTATTACCTCAAGTAAATCAATTATTTACCTCTTTTGGTATTCAAAAAGGCGTTTTGATTTCAATTATGTTTACTTTCTTTAATTTGCTACCATTGCTTATCATTGGAACAAGCGGGACATTAATTTTTATGGCTTTTCGTTTAATCATTGCTTTGAAACATAAATCTTACCGCATTATAGAATGGTATTTAAGACTTCCTATCTTTGGTATATGTCTACAAAAATATTTTTCATTAAAATTTGCTTTATATTATCAGGAATTACTTCAGGAAGAAATTGATAGTGCTACAATTATCAATATGTTGAATGAGCAAATGACAGAAACTGATTTAAAGATTGTTTTATATGAAATCAATAATCGTTTATCAGAAGGAGAAGCTCTTGAAGATATCCTTGAAGATTTTGAATATTTCGATTCATTATTTATTAGTTTTTTTCAAATGTATATTACTAATCCCACCCAAAAAGATTCACTGTCACATTATATTAAATTGACCTATGAACAAATTGATTTTTGGATTGCCCAATTACTAAAATATTTAATACCTGCTATTTATGTTTTTGTTGCAGTTTTTGTTATTACTATTTATATTTCTATTATTATTCCGATGATGAATGTTATTTCCGATATTTAAAAAGGAGAATTTTATGAAAAATGAAAAAGGATTTACGCTTATAGAAATGATTTTTTTTGTTTCAGTTATTTTAGTTATTTTGCTTTTAGTTATTCCTAATGTTACCTCAAAAAATACGGTTGTTAAAAATAAGGGATGTGAAGCACAGATTGAAGTTGTTAATTCACAAATTCTATTATATGAAATTGAAAATGGTGAATTACCAACAAGTATATCAGATCTAACCAGTGGCAGCCATCCATATTTAACGGAAAGTCAAGGAACTTGCCCTAATGGCAAAAGTATTTATATAAGCGATGGCCAAGCTTATGTTAACTAAAAGAAATGGTTTCACACTCATTGAAACATTATTTGTTTTATTTATTATGTGCATTTTGTTTTCATTATCTTTAAATTTGCATATGCCTTCTATTAATGATGATATTATTTTAGATGAAGTTTCACAATTTTTAAATGAGGCTAAGCTTGTTGCTATGACAAGTAAAGAAACAGTCACTGTTAAAGTGAGTGGTCATAGTTTAAGTTATAGCAGTGAAGATAATGATAATCAATTATCGTTGGATGAAATAACATTTGAAACCTATCAATTTACGTTGAATAGTATGGGGAATATTAAAACGGCTAAAACATTAAACTGTAAAGTTAATCAAAACTCTTATCGTTTTGTATATCAATTAGGAAGTGGATATTTCTATGTTCAATAATAAAGGGACAACTCTTATTGAAGGTTTACTAGCATTCGAAATATTTATCACTGTTTTAGTGGTATATACAACATTGTTTGCATCTTTGTATCGACAGGAATATAAGGTTCAAAACATGTATGAGACATTAAATAAGCAGGAAAGTGACTTAACATACACACACGATTTCAACGACATCATCAAGCAGGCTTTACCTTAGTAGAAGTTTTACTAACATTAAGCATTACTTTGATGATTGTTAGTGGTCTATTAGGAATGTATCGTATCATGTCTCATGCTTATACTGTACAGGATTACAATGAAGATCTTTATATTGCTGCGAAACAAGTCAGCCAATATACGATGGGAACATATTGTATTAGCTTAAGTGATAGTTATACTTATATGGATTATGAAGAGCAGGAAAATACATTTGTTTTAGATAATGGGCGTTTAGTAAAGAAGCCAGGATTTGAAATATTAGTCAGTAACATTGAAGATTTATCTTTTAGTATTAAAGATGATATGATTTATATGACTTTGATAAGAGATGAACAGGAATATACTTTTATGATAAGTTATTATCGTGAAAAAACTGAAAGTGATGAGGAAGAGACATATGAAGAAAATAATAGTGAAACGATTGAATGAAAATGGTTCAGTATTACAGATTACATTAATAGCTTTTCTTATTTTTACATTTTCTTTAACAGTTTGTCTGACAACAATTAAACAAAATGTAACTTTATATCATTATATTGATATTTTAATGGAACAAAAAAATTTGGAAATAATGTTAACACGTTATTATATAGAAGAAATGGAAAATAGTATTTTGTTAAGTGATTCATATGATATTGATGATTATGCTATTACTTACCTAGTTGATCATATGGGAGAATATTATGATATTTCAACCACTATTTCAACCACTGAATATAGTTATGGTTTTAATATGAGTATTACATTAGATACTTATGAAGTTACGAGCTTTGCATATACGGAGGAATAATTGTCATGATATTTATTTGTTTTGGTATTTTAGCAGTGAGTTTAATATTAGCATTATATGCTAATAGTTTACAAGTTAAAAAACAGCAGAAAATGTTTAAATTCATTGCTTATGGACTTGTTTTATTTGATATTTTATTAGCATTTTTTGCATAATGATAAAGCACAAGATTGTCTTTATCTTGTGCTTTTTTTTATCATCTGTTTCTTTTTACTTTTAATTATGCTAAAATAGGGATGATTCAAAATATTAGGAGGCAGTTAATTAAATGGGAAAAACATATCGTAGACTTGCACGTGAAAAAGCAACGATCGCCATTTATCAAAATTTATTAGTAGATGCGTCTTTAGATGATTTAATGTTATTTATTAGAGAGGAAAAAATGATTGCGGAAAGTGAAAAAACATTAGAATTTGCTCAATCCTTAATTGCAACAACTCTCAATAATAAAGATTCATATATCAATTTATTAAATAAATATTTAAAAAAAGGATGGGTGTTTGAACGTTTAGGTATGATGGAAAAGGCTATCTTACTAATAGCGACTTGTGAAATGCTTGAATTTGACACCCCGAAGGAAGTAGCTATAAATGAAGCTATATTAAATGCTAAGAAATACTGTGATGATGATGCTTATAAATTGATTAATGGTGTTTTAGGTAAGGTTATATAAATGAATTATTTAAGTGTATATGCTTTGAATCGTTATATTAAAGCACAAATGGACGATGATGCTTATCTAGCCAATATATATATTAAAGGTGAAGTCTCTAATTACAGACCACATCCAAGTGGTCATCTTTATTTCACTTTAAAAGATGAACATGCACGAATAAATGCTATTATGTTTGCCTCATCTGCTAGACATATGAATTTTAAACTAGAAAATGGAATGCAGGTATTAATCCATGGCTATGTTTCTGTTTATGAAACTTCAGGGCAATATCAATTATATGTTCGTTCTATGCAAAAAGATGGAATTGGTTTACTACATGAAAAATATGAATTACTTAAGAAACAACTCGAACTGGAAGGATTATTTGATAGTTCTCATAAAAAGGATATTCCATCATATCCAAAGTCAATAGCTGTACTATCAGCTAAACAAGGTGCGGCCGTACAGGATATTGTTAGAACTATTCATTTACGTTTTCCTATAACAAGGGTAATTATTTTTCCGATTCCAGTACAAGGTAAAGATGCTTATAAAAGAATTATAGAAATTTTAAAAAATGTTGATAAAATTGGATTCGATACAATTATTATTGCTCGTGGTGGTGGCTCTATCGAAGATTTATGGAACTTTAATGAAGAAGCTTTGGCACGTTGTGTTTATAGCTGTTCTACACCTATTATTAGTGGTATTGGACATGAAACTGATTTTACTATTTGCGATTTTGTGAGTGACTATCGTGCTGTAACACCAACAGCTGCAGCTATAAAAGCCACACCTGATAAATCAGAAATGATGAAACATGTTCGCCTGTTAAATGAACAATTAATCTACCATATAAATCAATATTTAAAATTTCAAAAAGATAAGCTTGACAGATTACAGAAATCTTATTATTTAATGAATCCTGAAGCATTATATTCTAATGAAATATTAAAATTAATGAATTTACAAGATAGAGTATCTCATTTATCCCAGGTATTTGTAATAAATAATCGTCAAAAACTTAATAATAATATCAATTTATTAATTCAAAATATTGATAAATTATTGTTAAATAAAGAAAATCAGTTAAAACAAGATATGATTTCTTTAGATGCCTTAAGTCCTTTAAAAGTCATGCAACGTGGTTATACACTTGTTAATAAAGATGATAGGATGATAAAATCGGTTAAACAATTAAAGAAAAATGATGATATCACAATTCAATTTTTTGATGGAACGATTAAAGCAAAAGTAAAGTAGGTGAATTTAATGGATGATATGACTTATGAAAAAGCAATAAAACGCTTAGAAGAAATTGTAGTACAATTAGAGAATAATGAAATTCCTTTAGAAGATAGTATTCAATTATTTCAGGAGGGAATTTCGTTATCTCAATATTGTGATAAAAAACTTAAGACTATTCAATCACAAGTTGCACAAATTTATGAAAATGGGCAATTAAAGGATTTCCCAAGTGAGGAATAAATAATGAATAAATTAAGAAGTGAAATTAATCAAAGATTAACAGAATTATTAATACCAATCAAAGATGGTCAAGTTAAAGAAGCTATGAATTATTCCTTGTTAGCAGGTGGAAAAAGATTAAGACCGCTCTTGTTTTTGACAACATTAAGAGCATATAATATTGATTATCACCCATATATGGATATAGCTTGTGCTATTGAAATGATTCATACATATTCATTGATCCATGATGATTTACCTGGCATGGATAATGATGATTTAAGAAGAGGCAGACCAACCTGTCATAAGCAGTTTGATGAAGCCACCGCTATTTTAGCAGGGGATGCTTTATTAAATCAGGCTATGAATATTGTTTTACAAATACCAATGGATGCAATATTAAAAATTAAAATCTTAACAAGATTATTTACAGCAAGTGGGCCCAATGGTATGATTTATGGTCAACAGCAAGATCTTTACTATGAAAATAGACAAGCAAATATAGAGGAATTGCAGGATATTCATAAACATAAAACAGGTGAGTTAATAGCAGTTGGCATGCAATTAGCTGCATTGATTGCGAATGAGGATGATTATGATATTTGGAGTCAAATTGGTTTTGATTTAGGGTTAGCGTTTCAGATTCAAGATGATATTTTAGATGTTACAGGTGATAGTGCTACATTGGGGAAGAATGTTGGCAGTGATATTGAAAACAATAAATCAACCTATGTTAGTTTACTTGGCATTGAAGAGTCACAGAAACGTGTTGATGAGTTGTTTAAAAAGTGCTATGAAAGTGTTTATGCAATGCGTATTAATCATGGTGTCATATTGGAATTATTAACAGTTATTTTGAAAAGGGTGAATTAAATGAAGCTATATAAGATTGAAAATCCAAATTTTATTAAAGAGTTAAATGAGGATGAATTAATAGATTTGGCCGCAGACATTAGACAATTTATCATTGAAAATGTATCAAAGACAGGAGGACATTTTTCTAGTAATCTTGGTATTGTAGAATTAACTATGGCCCTTCATTATGTTTTTGATTCACCTAAGGATAAAATGATCTTTGATGTTGGACATCAATCTTATGTGCATAAAATATTAACAGGCCGCGCTAAAGATTTCGATACTTTGCGTCAATTTGAAGGATTAAGTGGTTTTCAAAAACGTTATGAAAGTGAACATGATTGTTGGGAAGCAGGTCATTCATCTACGGCATTATCTGCAGGTATTGGAATGGCTATTGCCCGAGATTTAAATTTGCAAAATGGTGAAATTATTTGTATTGTTGGTGATGCTGCAATTATGAGCGGTGAATCTTTTGAGGCTTTAAATTATTTAGGTTCAATTAAATCAAAAGTTATTGTGGTATTAAATGATAATGAAATGTCAATTTCCAAAAATGTTGGTGGTTTAAGTAATTTCTTTTCTAAGATTCGTATGTCAACCAGATATCGTCATGCTCGTGATAATTATACTGATTTTTTGGGTCATTTTAAAATTGGAAATATTATTTATCAAACAACTAAAAAAATTAAGGATCATGTTAAAGATGATTTTATTGAAGATAATATTTTTAGTGAATTTGGATTGGATTATATAGGCCCTGTTGATGGTCATAATTTTAATGATCTTATAAGTGCTTTTAATATGGCAAAAGGGATGAATCATAGTGTTGTTGTACATGTTCATACAATCAAAGGCAAAGGCTATCCTTTAGCTGAAAAAGATCATGAAGGTCGTTATCATGGTGTTGCACCATTTGATTATCATGAAGGCATAAAGAATAATCATTCTGAAAATAAATCATGGAGTGCTATTATAGCCTCACAAGTCAAAAAAACGATGTATGAAGATGATGATGTTGTTGTCATTACACCTGCAATGACATATGGTAGCTGTTTAAAAGATTTGTTTAAAGAATTTGAAAATCGTTGTTTTGATGTAGGCATTGCGGAAGAACATGCTATGACTTTTGCAGCTGGGCTATCAAATGCGGGGAAAAAGCCATATATAACAATTTATTCTTCATTTTTACAAAGAGCATATGATCAAATAAATCATGATATTGCCAGAATGAATTTGCCTTGTCTTATTGGTGTAGATCGTGGTGGATTGGTAGGCCCTGATGGAGATACTCATCATGGAGTTTTTGATATAAGCTTTCTTTCTTCATTGCCAAATGTTGTGATTATGACTCCATGTAATGCATATGAGGCTAAATGTATGGTAAATACAGCATTTCTTCATTTTGATAAGCCATATATATTAAGATTTCCAAAAGGTGTTATTAAAGATGAAGAAACTAATTTACAAGCTGAGATAAAAATAGGCACTTGGGATAAAATTATATATGAAAGTTCTAATACGCTAAATATTATTACTTATGACTATAAAGTAATTAAAGTTAAACAATTAATAGAAGAAAGGAATTTACATATTAATCTTATTAATGCTAGATTTATTAAACCAATGGATGAAACAATGCTGAATCAGCTATATAACAATCATCAAAAAATTATAGTTTATGAAACTGATTTAATGATTGGCTCTTTAGGAGCACAAATAGCTCATTATTATTCAATTCATAAAATGATGATGGATATTGATTATCTCGGTATTGATGATCATTATACACCTCAAGGTGATTTAGAAACATTGTTAGATTATGAACATATTAGTATAGATGATCTTTATCAATTAATTAAGGAGAAATATGAAAAAGGAACGTGTTGATGTCTTATGTGTAGAACAAGGATTATTTGAATCAAGAGAAAAAGCTAAGCGTGCCATTATGGCAGGAATAGTCCATAGTGATCATGAACGTTTAGATAAGCCAGGGATGAAAATAGACAGAGATACAGCTTTATATATCAAAGGCGAAAAACTAAAATATGTTTCACGAGGTGGCTTGAAGCTAGAAAAGGCTCTTGATTATTTTAAGCTTGATATAAAAAATCAAATTATGGTTGACATTGGCGCATCAACTGGTGGTTTTACCGATTGTGCCTTACAACATGGGATAAAAGAAGTATATGCTATTGATGTGGGAACGAATCAGCTTGATTGGAAAATACGAAATAATCCTCTTGTGCATGTTTATGAACAGACAAATTTTCGTTATGTTGATGCATCTTTATTTATCTATGGCCAGCCCGAATTTGCCACTATTGATGTTTCTTTTATATCCTTAAAACATATTTTTCCACCTCTTTCTATCTTTTTAAAATTTCCAGGTTACATTGTGGCTTTAATTAAACCACAATTTGAAGCAGGTAGGGAAGAAGTAGGTAAACATGGATTGATACATAATAAAGATGTTCATATAAAAGTTATCAAGCAAGTCATAAAATATGCCGAAGATAATCAAATGGCTATTTTAGATCTTACTTATTCTCCTATTACAGGGGGATCGGGAAATATTGAATTTTTAGGATTATTTAAAAATAATTGTCAGATAAGTAGAAATATCGATATTGATAAAATTGTTGAAGAAGCACATCAATATTATGAAAAGGGGTGAAAAGAATGCTTAGAAGTTTATATATTTCTTCGTTTATTATTATTGATAAAATGCAAATTGAATTTGATGAAGGAATGAGTGTGCTTACTGGTGAAACTGGAGCAGGCAAGTCTATTATTGTTGATGCCTTGTCACAATTGTGTGGTGCTCGCGCTTCTGTATCTTTAATTAAGAAAAACTGTTCAAAAGCAATGATTGAAGGTGTTTTTGATATTTCTATAAATGATGAATTAGAAGAATTATGTGAACAATTACATATTGATATTGATGATCAGTTTGTTGTTAGTAAGGAAATATTTCAATCTGGTAAAAGTATTATTAAAATCAATTATCAAAATGCTTCTAATAGTGCATTAAAGCTTCTTTCACCTTATTTTATGGATATTCATTCACAGTTTGAAACACAAAGACTTTTTAATGAAAAAAATCATATTGATATGTTAGATGAATATGCTAAAAATAATTTAGAAATTTATCTTCAAGATTATCGACAACTATATAAACATTATAAAAGCTTAACTCAACAATTAAATCAAGCTATAGAAGAAGACATGTCTGATGAGCAATTAGATTATCTATTAAGTCAAGCCCATGAAATTGATGAAATAATATATACTGATGAAGAAATAGATGAATTATCTGAGGAATTAAAACTTCTTCAAGATCACGAAAAAATTAATCAGGTTATAAGTGAGTTTGACCAATATATGAGTAATGGTATTTCAAATTTTAATGATGCTTTGCATTCTTTAAATCGTTTAACTCATTATGAAGATTTTGCGCAAACATATGAGTCTTTATATGATATGTATTATAATGTTAGAGATCAATATGAAGAAATAATGGATATTTATCATGACTACCAATTTGATGAATACCGTTTTAATGAACTTCAAGATGTGCTATATAAAGTTAATCGTTTAAAAAGAAAATACGGTTTTACAATGGTAGCAATTAATGAGTATCGCCAGGATTTAGAAAATCAAATTGAACGCATTAAACATCGTGATGAGTATATTACTTCACTTAAAAAGCAAATCAAAGAAACATATGATAATGCTTTAAACATTGCAAAACAAATTCATACTATTCGCCAACAAAAAGCTTTACAATTTGAACAGGAGATACAAGATATTTTAAAAGATCTTTATTTGGAAAATGCGCAATTTAAAGTTGAATTTTTAGAAACTGATTTATCTAATAAAGGTAATGATAGAGTTAGCTTTATGGTATCTATTAATAAAGGTCAGAATCTAAGTTTATTAAATGAAAGTGCCAGTGGTGGTGAAATATCGCGTATCATGCTTGCGATTAAGATGGTTATTCTTCAATATGAAAATGTTGATACAATTATCTTTGATGAAGTCGATTCAGGTGTAAGTGGTAAAATTGCTACAAGTATTGGTGAGAAAATGCATAATTTAGCTAAACAGAAACAGGTTATATGTATTACTCATTTACCACAGGTCGCTTCATTAGCAGATAATCATTATAGTATTGAAAAAACAATGGGTAAAAGTGAATCTATTAGTTCTATTAAACGTTTAAATAAAGAAGAAAGAATTTATGAAATTGCTAAAATGCTTTCTGGCGAGCATGTAACTCATGAAGCAATAGAAAACGCTAAAAAATTATTAAATGTATAAATATAAGCATATATGCCAAAATAAATTGTAATCATTTTTGATTGCAAGGAGGTGTATATGCTTTGCTTTTTAAAAAGTTAAGTATTGCACTTATTATTGTCGTTTGTATTATATGTTCAATAAGTGATGTTTATGCTATTGAAGTTATTCTTGGAGGACAATCTATAGGTATTCAATTAAATTATGATGGTATTATGATTAGTGGGACTTATGATATTATTGTTGATAATGAAACTTATAATCCTTCCAGTGATGGTTATCAATCTGGTGAACTAATTACACATGTGAATGGTACAAGAGTTGATTCATTAACGAATTTAATGAATTGTATTGAAGAAGAAATCGATAAAAAACACTCAATATCTTTGACCATTCTTGCTGATAATAAGATAATCACTAGAATGCTTAAATGTCAATTGAACAATAATCAATATTCTACAGGTCTCTATGTTACCGATGGATTAACTGGCATAGGAACTATGACTTATTATAATCCAGTTACAAAGCATTTTGCAGCATTAGGACATATGATGTATGATGTTTCTTTATCAAGTGATGTTATTATTAAAGAGGGAAGTATTTATTCATCTTACGTGCAAACTGTTATCCCTTCTAGTAATGGAAATCCTGGAGAAAAAATTGCTGATATTGACTCTATAGAAATCGGTACTATCTTTGATAATAACAATTATGGTATCTATGGAAATTATACTATTCTTTCTGATCGTTATCAGACAATTTCAACAGCTACAATGGATGAAGTAGAATTAGGCGCTGCCTATTTCTTAACTGTCTTAGAAGGTGACACAATTGTTCAATGCCAAATTGAGATTACGCATTTAAAAAAACAAACATCACCATCTATTAAAGGCATAACCTTTAAGATTACAGATGAAAACATCCTGGATAAGACGAATGGAGTTATTCAAGGTATGAGTGGCTCACCGATTATCCAAAACAATAAGCTTATTGGTTGTGTGACACATGTAGATGTGCAAAATGTTGAATATGGATATGGATTATATATTGATTGGATGCTAGAGAACGACAATTAAGGAAAAGAATTGATCAATTCTTTTCCCTTTTTTTGCTATTCGACAATTCTGAAGTTTTTTTGATAAGATTTGATGAATTATTTTTGCTATATCCAAAAGATATTATCTTTTTTTAGGATTTTGTAAAAATATTACTAGGAAAATCAAATTAAACGTTATATAATGAAGATGCTGATGAGATAGATAAAATAGGAATTTAGGGAATGAACACTTATATTGTGAGTGAACGTATTGAATTATTAGATAATCTAAAAAATAGTTTAGAAAAAATAAAACAATTTAATATTATTGGCTCTTCAACAAGTGGTAAAGAATGTTTGGAATATTTGCGTTTTCATACCTGTGATTTATTGATAATAGATCTTTTATTATCTGAAATTGATGGTATAGGGGTTTTAACGCAATTAAAAGAAGATAATATACATGCCTATAATAAAGTGATATGTATATCTCATTTATCTAGTCCTTTTATTTTTGAAAAATTAGATAATCTGAAAGTTGATTATTGTTTTAAATATCCCTTTGATATTGATCATTTTGTAAATTCTCTACTTGTTATGACATCTGATACTATAAGTGATACATTAGATCATGACGAATCAGAAAAATATAAAAGAGTAAAGATAGAAAACGAAATAACTGAAATTCTTCATGAAGTTGGTATACCTGCTCATATTAAAGGTTATATGTATTTACGAAGTGCTATTTTAACGACTTTTTATGATACTGAAATATTAGGACAGATTACTAAAGTTTTATATCCTGATATTGCAAGAGCTTATAATACCACGTCTTCACGTGTTGAAAGAGCTATTAGACATGCGATTGAAGTGGCTTGGAATAGGGGAAATACGGAAGCAATTAATGCTATTTTTGGCTATACTGTATCAGCTATAAAAGCAAAACCGACAAATTCTGAATTTATTGCTATGATAGCCGATAAACTTCGTTTAGAACATAAAACTGATAATGCCAGAAAAGAAAGCCTTTATAACTATCGTAATTATATGTTAAAATAAAAAAGGGTGAATTTGATGCAAATTATTTTTCATATTGATCTTAATGCTTTTTTTGCTAGTGCAGAAGTAATCCAAAACCCAAAATTGAAAGGTAAACCACTTGTAGTAGCGCACGATTCTAGACGTAGTATTGTATCAACAGCATCTTATGAAGCAAGAGCATATGGCATTCATTCTGCTATGCCCTTATATCTGGCAAAACAAAAATGTCAAGATTTAATGATTGTCGAGCCCCATTTTGAGCTATATCATCAACTTTCTGACGACTTTTTTAAAACTATTGAAATATATACTAAACAAATTGAAATTGCCAGTATTGATGAATGTTACGCTGATATGAGCACATATGTCCTCAATAAAAATATTCAACCATATGCTTTAGCCAAAGAAATTCAAGATAAAGTATATCAAATGCTAAAACTACGCTGTTCTATTGGTGTTTCTTATAATAAATTCTTAGCAAAAATGGCGTCCGATATGAAAAAAACTATGGGTATTACTATTATTACCATGCAAAACTATAAATCTTTGCTTTGGCCACTGCCAATTGATGATATGTATGGTGTTGGTAAAAAAACAACACCAAAACTTAAACAAATAGGCATATATACTATAGGTGATCTGACTAAGTATGAAAACTATGAAAAAATCAAACCAATTTTTGGCAAAAACGCGATTATTTATTATCAACGAGCTAATGGTAAAGATTTCAGCAAAATGCATGTTGAAAAAGAAGATCCTAAATCTATTGGTCATTCTATAACTTTTGAAAATGATAGCCATGATGAAGCTTATTTATGTTCAATGTTTTATAAGTTATCACAAAAAGTATCTTTACGTGCAAAAGAAAAGCATTTAGTTTCTCGTCATATTAGTATTACCTTAAAATATGATCTTATTCATAATAAATCAAAACAAATGATTATTGATGATTATACAAATGATATGGATATTATTTATGCAACTGCTATTTCTTTGTTTGAAAGTTGTTACCAAGGTGAAGACTTAAGGTTAATAGGTATAAGCTTAAATGATGTGATTGATATTAAAAATTTAAAAATACAGATGTCTATTAATGATCAATCATTATTTCAGGAAAATCCTACTGATAAGCTTATCCATGATCTTAACAGTGAAGGATTTAGTGTGATGCGTGCTTCAGAATTATTAAAAAAATAACATAAATTTTTATAAACACTCATAGATTATATAGAGGTGATCGACATGAGTGTTTTTATTAATCGTTTATTACAGCAAAAGAAAAATAGTATGGTTGTCATATTTATTGTTTTTATATGTGGTTTTTTCTTTGGATTTTATCAATATCATCATACCCAAAATATAATTTTAAATTATTTACAAAATTTATTTTATTTTAATATTGCTCAATATACTAATCAGTATTCATTATATTTATATGAAAATATCTTATTAATTGTTATATGTACATATTTAAGTTCTAGTTATTTAGGCACATTAGGTATATTATTGATACTTTTTATAAAAGGAATACAAATAAGTTTTTCATTAATTAATATTTTAAATACACTTACACTTTCCGTATTAATCATTATTTTACTTATTGTTGAAATATCTCTAGAAATATTTTTTATCTTTATACTTTCATTTCATTGTGTTCATATTTCTTTATATGTTACTTATGTGACATTTTTTGCAAAACAACAGCTGGATTTTAAAAATATTTTAAATTATCTTTTAAATTCTTTGATTATTGTTTTTATTATATTAACTATTTCTCTTTGTTTTCGTATTTATTTTATTCCTA
>JAJQEL010000097.1:25781-26148 GCA_021201655.1 Erysipelotrichaceae bacterium
ATGCTTTAATATTGCAATTTTGCTTTTTAGCATTTAAAATAATTCTTTGAAAAGATATGCTATAGTTGGAAGTAGAACTTTCCGTTGTAAAATCATTAAGTTATAAGATAAATATTAGATGAAATTTTATTCATGACATAAAATATTGTATTATTTTAAGAATTTTATGAAAGAATTAATCAAGCTGATAAAAATAACGAAGATATTAAGAAGATGCTTTTATTGTTTTTTACACTTAAAATTGCTATAATGAAAGAGGTGACATACGTTGAAATGTAAGGATGCGATAAATGAATATAAACAATATATGATTGTGGAAAAAAATTATAGTCCTAGAACTATTGATAGTTATAGTAGAGATTTACAT
>JAJQEL010000075.1 GCA_021201655.1 Erysipelotrichaceae bacterium
TCCTTAGTGAACTTTTAATTATTTATTTTGTTCACTTTAGAGAATCATATCACATACGTATTTTTAAAAATAATATAAACTCCAATACAAAATAATATAATACCTAGAAGTAGATCTCTAGGAGCATGTTCTTTTCTCATAATGACTCCTTATACAATTTCATAAAACAATTGATACATTTGATCCTGTATTTCATTCACATCATTTAAAGCTTCGATAATCGGTCTTCCAATAATATGATTGTCTCTCTTACATACACAATAACCACTCAAATTATCAAGCAATAAATCAACAGCATATTGCCCCATTTGCGACGCTAATATACGATCTTCTGGCACAGGTGATCCACCTCTTTGAATATGTCCTAATACAATAGATCGTCCTGAAAATCCTGTTTCTTTTGAAATACGTTGTGCTAATGCTTCCACATCGATAATCTTTTCACTAGCAATAATAATCGCATGTCTTTTGTTTTGTGTTCTTTCATAGTAATCCATCATTTTAACAATGTAATCCTCATCATAGCCAGTATTCTTTGTAATAATGAATTCACTACCACAGGCAATACTTGAATACAAAGCTAGACTATCCTTATTATTACCCATCACTTCAATCACAAAGCAACGATGATGTGAACTAGATGTATCTCTTAGTTTATTAACAGCATCAACAATATTATTTAAAGCAGTATGAAAACCTATAGTTTCATCCGTCCCATTAATATCATTATCAATTGTGCCAGGAATACCAATACAACGAAAACCTAATTGACTTAATTCATAAGCACCACGATAAGAGCCATCACCACCAATGACAATCAATCCTTCTATATCTCGTTTATAAAGCTGTTCGATTGCTTTAAATTGAACTTCTTTTTGTTTAAACTCTGGTAAACGAGCACAGCCTAAAATAGTTCCACCGCGACTTAGTATCTCAGAAACATCCTGATTTTCTAATACTTTCATACGTCCTTCTACAAGTCCTTGATAACCATCCATCACACCATAAACTTCTAGACCTTTTTTGTTAGCTATTCGTGTTACTGCACGTATGGCTGCATTCATTCCCGGCGCATCACCACCAGAAGTTAATACCGCTATTTTTTTCATATTATCACCTACTCACAATCTTCTGACATATAGATGTAATTTCCTTCAATACTAAATGTGCATTTATCACTATAGGTAGATTTATATAATTCATAGTTAAATTGATCATCACTTAAACGGCTTGCGAGATCTTCTATTCTTATATAAATATATCTTCCTTCTTTAGTAATACATTGTAACCTTGTTTCATCAGCCGATTGTGGTGAATAGACGATATCACTTATTTCATTTTGCATGAGACTTGGAACATCTTTGTATTGCTTAGCAAATTCACTTAACATTTCTGTAGAAGTAAAGTTTTGAACATATGTTAATAATTTTAATTCATCAGCTTCTTCATCACTTATCATAACAACTTTACCAGCATTATTGATCATATAATATTGATTATCTATACATGCATAAGCAATAGCTGTTGTTTCTGTTATTTTTATGGTCATGCCTCCAAATATACCAATCGAAACAGTTGCTTTTTCTACCGCAGGTAGTGTTTCTACTTTTTCTGCAACCTCTGATTTATCAACTAAAAAATACATGTATGTTTCATTACAATCTATAACATTTAATGCTTCTTCTTCTGTTGTATATTCCAAACCTGTTATTTTAATTGTTCTAATTCTTGATAAATCACTAAATAAATATCCTGTAACACATACAACCACCAATAAGGCAATAAGGAATTTGATTCTTCTTTTTATTTTTTTTCTTTTACGTTTTTTTAATGTTTTTCTAATTTGATTTTCATCATATTCATTATAAACATACGCCATAGTAAAACCCTCCTTGGCGAACAATTATAGCACGACTTATAAATTAAAAGTTATCCGCATGATGCGGATAACTTTAAACAGCTTTCATGCTTAAGCTGATTTTATGTTTGATTTCATCAAAATCAATAACTTTAGCTGTAATTTCATCACCAACAGATAATTTATCTGCAGGAGATTCTACATATTCGTTAGAAATTTGAGATACATGAAGTAAACCATCAATACCTGGTTCTAATTCAATAAATGCACCATAACTTGTCATTCTAGCTACTTTACCATCTACATTAGTCCCAATTGCATATTTATCTTTAGCTGTATTCCATGGATCATCTTCAGAGAATTTCAATGATAAAGAAATCTTATCACCTTGGATATTCTTAATTAATACTTTCTTTTGATCGCCAACTTTCATAATACTCTTAATATCATCTAATTGACCCCATGACATTTCAGAAATATGAAGTAAACCATCAATACCTCCTAAATCAATAAATGCACCAAAACTTGTAATCTTCTTAACACGACCTTCAACACGATCACCCATTGAAAGTTTTTCCAAAGCAGCCTGTTTCTTTGCTTCTTGTTCAGCAATAATTACTTGCTTACAATCACCAATAATACGATGTCCTGATACATTAAATTCACTAATTACATAAGAAACTTCTTTACCTTGATAAGATGAGAAATCCTTAATATATTTATCAGAAATCAAGCTTGCTGGAATAAATACACGATTTCTTTCATAATAAGTGATCAATCCACCTTTAGTAATCTCATCTACCTTAGAAGTCAAAACAGTTTGATTTTCATAAGCTTCTTCTAATACCTTAAGACCTGCTTCAACCAATAATTTACGATGTGCTACATAGATCTTACCTTCTTCAATATGCTTAGAAATTACTTTTACTTGTAATGATTCTCCAACTGTATAATCATACTGAGATACCATTTCGTGCTTTCTAATAATACCTTCAGCTTCTAAACTACCTATATTTAAAATAACCTCATCTTCTTTTACATTGATGATAGTACCATTAATAACATCTCCGATGTTTGTTTCTTCTAATGATACTTGTTCAAAATTTGTTTCAGTCATATTACCTCTTCTTTCATTTTTCCTCGTTAAACATATTAAATTTTTACACTCTATACGAATGCAATACAAATTATATAATATTTCAATAAAAATAACAATACTTGTTGCGTAAATTTCTTCATCAAAAACAATATAAAAAATAGGATAACTTACATTATCCTATCTAATTTTTTACACTATGATGGGCTGTATAACTAGAATCATCAATACCTTTAAACACATAACCTTTATCTTGATAATATTCAATAATCTTTGGTAAAGCTTCTACTGTTGTGTCTTTAGCATCTGTATCATGCATTAATATAACAATACTATTAGCACTACTGCTTGTAGAATTCTTTACCAATTTACTGACTGCCACATTGTTTCCCGAAGCATCACCACTATCAACATTCCAATCATAATATTCATATCCTTTTTCACGAACGGCATCAACTAGTTCACTCATAATACCTTCACAATACTTAGCTGAAATAACATTAGAAGAACCACCAGGAAAACGAATATATTTCGGAACATAACCTATGATATCTTTAACCATATTTCCTATTTTTGTTAGATCTTCAAAATAGGTTTCCTGAGAGGTATATATAGAATATTGATGTGTATATGTATGTAAACCAATTGTATGTCCAGCATCATGGGCATCTTTAATATAGTTATTATATTTTTGTCCATTACCTGTTACAAAGAAAGTTGCTTTTGCATCATATTTGTCTAAAACCTCTAATATTTTCTTGGTATTTGCTGAAGGTCCATCATCGAAAGTGAGATAAACTACCTTATTACCATCAGGTTTTTGTTTCTTTTCTATTGATTTTTCTTTTACAGTTACTTTTTGTGTATACGTATTCTTATTACCTGCTTTATCTGTAACTGTATATGTAACACTATATGTCCCTATTTTTGATGTATCCACGGCATCAGAATTAACTGTAATAATTGGACTGATATCATGATTATCTACAGCTGATAGTCCTGACATATAATTAACTGTTTCGTTGACATAAACTGTTATATCTTTTAAACCTGTGATAGTTGGCGCTTCTATGTCTTTAAAAACATTAAGATTGGCTGTAACTTCTGTAATATTGCCAGAGGTATCTTCAGCCACAATGGTAATCTCTTGATCACCTTCTTGAGTAAAGTCATAATCTTCTTTAAAATATTTTTTTACTTCAGTATCATCAGCAACAATATCAATAAAATCGTCAACTGTTACATCATCACCATAATCGATATTGACATCTTTAAGTGATAGTGTAGGAGGATTGTCATCAACAACTTCTATATTGAGTTTATAATCTTTATCTTTAATGGTATATATAATCGTATACGTACCTAATTCTCCTATATTAACATTAGAAGAATCAATGTTAATATCTTCTTTTTCACAATTTTTTAATTCATCTATATAAGCATAGGGATCTAATTCACTATTTATTTGCACTGTTGGTGAAGAAACAAAAGTTATGGAAATTGAATTTTTTATATATATAGCCATTCCACCAATAATACATATAAATAATATAGCTGCTACTATAAGTACTTTAAATAATCTTTTTCTATTTATTTTCTTCATATTTTCTCCCTTAAAAAACATGCATTAAAAAAACACCCAATACCATACCACCAACCAATAAAACATAAATTATTTTATTAATCATGATCCCACCTCGATGTTATTATATGCTTTTTTTATGAAAAAGATGTGAAAAAATGATTTATCTTGATGAAAAAGAAAACTTTGTAACAATTTCCGTTTTCCTGTAAGTATCATTTTTTATTAAGGAAAAATTGTAACAGCATAGATATATAACTTAAAAAATATTGATTAAATCAATATTTTTTTGTAACAGACTTTTTATGATATAGTGAATAAATTTTAAATTATCTATTGAATAAAAGACATAAATTAGATATCTTTTATTTCAATGCATAACAAGTAATAATTCCGTCAGTGAAAGACTGACAACAACGATTACATGAAAGACATTTTGCTTTACTTTGATCGTTTATCCAACGATGAGGAAGATCTGGTTCTCTTACTAATGGACGACCAAAAGATACAGCAGCTATTTGAGTGTTTTCTAATGTTTCATTTATGAATTGAGGTGTTCGATAACCACATACACTAATAACTGGTATTGATACATTGCTTGCAATGATATTCGCAAAATCTTTAAATGGTCCTTCTTCTTTAATAGCTGGTGTAAACGATTGATTAGAAAGATCCATAATCATTCCAGCGGATATTTCAATAAAATCTATACCTTTCTTTTCTAATTCCTGACATACGTATAATGATTCTTGGGGAGTGATTGATGAGTTATTTCTGTCACTATAAGGAAATTTTACACCTATAATAAAATGAGTACCACAAGCTTGTCTAATAGCATCATAAATTTCAAATAACAATCTTGCACGATTTTCAATAATTCCTCCATATTCATCCGTTCGATGATTAGTTGATGGTGATAAAAAAGTATTAATTAAATACCCATGGGCAGCGTGGATTTCAACACCATCTACGCCAGCTTTTTGACAACGAAGAGCTGAAGCAGCAAAATCTGAAACTACTTTTTGTATTTCTTTTTTAGTTGCCTCATGATAATTTATTTCCTTTATTTCATTAACTGAAAAATGATCAAAACCTTCTGCATCAAATGTTTTAGAACCACAATGTTGTAATTGAACCAATAATCTTGCATGATTATCATGGGCATCATCAACAATTTTTCTTAAATCATCTTCATATTCTAAATAATCTGTACTAACCATAATAGGTGCTGTTGCCCCTGCCATAGTAATAGCATGCATGCCAGTAATAATCATACCACTTCCGCCAATAGCTAATTGATGATAATGCTCAAATAGTTTTTCTGTTATTTTACCTTGATGAGCTCCATATTCAAACATAGCACTAGCAACCAGTCTATTTTTTACAGTCATTTCATTAATGACAAATTTTTCGTACATCTTTTGATTATTCATAATTTCCTCCTTTGTTGTATATACAACAATTATATAAGATTTTACTGGTAGTTTTACTACCAGTTCTACAAATCCTGAAGCAATGTGAGCATATTTTCTAATATTTCTACATTGTCCTTACCAATTTTTTGTTCAAAAGTACTTTGTGCTTTTCCCCACAACTGGTCTGCTTCTTCACAGGTATTTTTTCCTTTTTCACTTAGAAAAAGCATACTATTTCTAGTGCTTGCTGCTTTTCTATCTTCTATCAAACCTGCTTGAAACAATGGTTTTAAACTTCTTGTCAATGTTGAACGATCCAGATCTGTTGCCTCAGATAAAACTCTCATACTACATCCTTCGTGTTGCCCTATCTGATTTAATAGTGAATATTGTCTAACTGTCACACCTGAAGGAGCTAAAAAAGAATCATAGAATTGAACAACATTTCCTGCACTTCTACGCATTTTTAAACAATGGCAAGAAGTATTATCAATTCGTTTACTCATAATCGCCTTCCTATATTTTTGTTGTATATACAATATATCATAAAATCATTGATGCATCAATAAGATTATGCTATTTCATTTAAATTCTTCATCTAATTCATATTCAATCCAAATCGTCGAATCTCTATGTTTATAAATCTGCAAAAACGCTTCTTCCAAACAAACATCCAATGAATAATCCAATAAAAAATACTACACCGCAACATATTAAACGTACGGTATAGTATAATTATCATCAATAATCTATAGATTCTCTAGTATATAATCTCCTGTAGCTGGACATTCCATGACCTTATTCACTTTCAATTGTTTCCTCAGTTGTTTCATCAATGGTATCTTCCAATGTTTCTTCAACTTCTTCTGATGTTTCATCAACAGATTCTTGACTATTATTAATTTGATCAAGAATACCTTTGCCAATAGCTTGACCTAAAGCTGAAAGTTTTTCATCGTCACCTAAATAATCATAATCTGTTTGAATATAACCTAATTCTATAAGAACTGCTGGTGCTGTATTATTTGCAATAACAATAATACCACTACCATCAACAATACCTAAATTATCAGTATATTCTAAAGTATCCATTTGATCTAATATAGCTTGTGCTAAGCTTTCACTTTCTTCTCCTGAGGCATAGATTTCATAACCTGAAATAGAATCTTCCCCATCATAGTTATTGACATGTATTGAAACAAAATAATCAGCATTATATGTTTCACTCATTTGATAACGTACAGCCAAATCAGAATCTTCATCTGTTTCAATATTAGTATCACTCTCACGAGTCATAATAACTTCAACATTATTTCCCTCTAAATAAGATGAAACTGCTTTAGCTACTACTAAATTAATCTGTGATTCATAAAGATCTAAGCTCTCAATGGCATAACCTGTGTCATCACCACCATGACCAGGATCAATAATGATCGTTGCAATAGGTTCTGTATCAGTTGTATCACTTGATTCCTCCAAAGTTGTATCAGTTGTATCATTAGTAATTTCAACTACTTCACTTTGACTAAATATGAAACTAATCAACATGCTACCACCTTTAATAATACAAAAAATGAATACAATCACTACAACAAGAGCTATAGCAATTCTATCAAATCTTATTTTTCTACGTTTTCTCTTCATTTATCTCACCCTATAAAATAATAACATGTTTTCAAAGAATATAAAAGCCTAGAGATGATTCTCTAGGCAATATTTTTAACATGTATTCTTGTAATAGCCTTTTTCAAAGCAATTTCTGCTCTTAATATATCTATATCACCGCTCGCTGATAAACGTTTTTCAGCACGTTGTTTTGCCTCTTCTGCTCTACGTAAATCAATCTCTTCTGGTGATTCAATAGCATTAGCAATAATAGTTGTTTCCTCTTCACCAACATAGACAAAACCACCAGCTATCGCAAAATGATATCTTTCGTTATCTTTAACATAATTCAATTCTGATATATCAATCGCACTTGCTAGAGGAAGGTGATTGGCAAGAATTCCTATTTGTCCAGATGTTGTTCTAATGTTAAGCAATTCGATTTCTGTTTGTTGATAGATACCTTTAGGAGTCACTATCTTAAGATTAAACTTCTTCATTTTCTAACATCTTAGCCTTTTCAACTGCTTCTTCAATAGATCCAACATTATGGAATGCTTGTTCTGGTAAATGATCCCATTTACCTTCAAGGATTTCTTTAAATCCTTTGATTGTATCTTCTACTTTAACATATTTACCTTCAAGTCCAGTAAATTGGCTGGCAACGGCAAATGGCTGAGATAAATAGTTACGGACACGTCTTGCACGTGCAACTGTGACTTTATCTTCTTCACTTAATTCATCCATACCTAAAATGGCAATGATATCCTGTAATTCCTGGAATCTTTGTAAGATTTGTTGCACACCATGAGCAACCTCATAATGTTCTTGTCCAACAACCAATGGATCAAGGGCTCTTGATGAAGAACTTAATGGATCAACAGCTGGATAAATACCTAATGCAGCAATTGAACGATCCAATACGACCTTAGCATCCAAATGGGCAAATGTTGTTGCTGGAGCAGGGTCAGTTAAGTCATCAGCAGGTACATAAACAGCTTGTACTGATGTAATAGAACCTTTCTTAGTAGAAGTGATTCTTTCCTGCAATTGTCCCATTTCCGTTGCAAGTGTTGGTTGATATCCAGCTTGAGATGGTGAACGTCCTAGTAAAGCAGAAACTTCTGAACCAGCTTGAGTGAAACGGAAAATGTTATCAATAAATAACAACACATCCTGATTTTGTTCATCTCTAAAATATTCAGCCATTGTTAAACCTGTTAAACCAACTCTTAAACGTGAACCAGGTGGTTCGTTCATTTGTCCAAAGACAAGTGTTGTTTTACTTAAAACACCACTTTCTTTCATTTCATAATACAAATCATTACCTTCTCTTGAACGTTCGCCAACGCCTGCAAAGACTGAGATACCACCATGTTGAGTAGCAATATTGTTAATTAATTCCTGGATTAATACAGTTTTACCAACACCAGCACCACCGAACAATCCAATTTTACCACCTTTAACATATGGACAAATCAAATCAATAACCTTAATCCCTGTTTCCAGAATCTCAGTTTCTGTTCTTTGTTCTGCATATGTAGGCACATTTCTATGAATAGGCATTCTTTTCATAGATTCATCCATTGGTTCAAAACCATCAATAGGTTCACCTAAAACATTAAACATTCTACCCAATGTTTCTTCACCAACTGGGACTTCAATTGGATTTCCTGTATCAAATGCATCTAAACCTCTAACCAAACCATCTGTAGGTCCCATTGCAACACATCTGACAACATCATCACCAACGTGTTGAGCAACTTCAACAACCAATTTTGTTCCTTGGTTATCAATCTCAATTGCATTATTTAAAGCAGGTAAATTTTCTGCATCAAAGGCAATATCTACAACTGGTCCAATGGCACGAACAATTTTTCCTATATTCGCCATAATACACCTCCTAAACTATACACTAGCTCCAGCCACAATTTCATTAATTTCATTCGTGATTTGGGCTTGTCTAGCTTGATTATATTCTAATAATAAATCATCAATAATGCTTTCCGCATTATCAGTTGCATTTTCCATAGAAATTCTTCTGGCTGCATTTTCACTTGTGACTGATTCCACTAAATATCCATAAAATACAGATTGTAAATACATAGGAATCAAATGATCCAATACTTCTGCAGGACTAGGTTCAAAAATTGTATACTTATTAGTCACTTCAATATTTTTGAATTCATTAATATCTACAGGAAGTAATGTTTGCATATGTGGTGTAAATGTCATGTTATTGACAAATTCTGTATAAAGAATCTTTATTTTTGAGATTTCTTTATTCTTATACATACTAGTCAATTCTCCAACCAAAGTTGTAATATCTTTGAAATCTAAAGTAGAATTTAATGAAATATAAGCATCATTATAAGAAATACCAGTATGACTTAAATGAGCAGCACCTTTAGTACCAATCATATAAATCAAATCATCACTTGTAACAATACTATCCATTAACTTATTGACATTCGCATTATAACCACCACATAAACCCAAACTAGATGAAATAATAATATAAGCAACCTTACCTTCATCATTTACTTTTAAATAAGCATTATCTATCCCCTTATTACTAGCCAATATTTGGGCAACCGTACTTGTAACCATAGTATAATATGGTTTTAATTCATCTAATTGATTTCTAGTTTTTCTAAGTTTTGATGTTGCAACCAATTGCATAGCTTTTGTCATTTTCTTCGTTGATTCAACAGACTTAATACGTCTTTTGATCGCTTGCATCTGTGTTGCCATAACTAATCATCCTTATTCACTTTTAAGAATTTTTCAACAAAAGCTTTATCAATTTCTTTCATTCTATTAATCAAATCATCACTTAAGACTTTCTTTTCATTAATTTCTTCTAATACTTCAGGATGATTTAATTCAACTTCTTCATATAATTCTTTTACAAAAGCAGATACTTTATTCACAGGTATTTTTCTTGTATAACCATATTTTAAGGCAAACAATAAAATAACCTGTTCACCTACAGATCTTGGTGAATATTGAGCCTGTTTTAAGACTTCTTTTACTTTTTCACCATGATCCAGAGTCGCTTTTGTAGATGCATCCAAATCACTACCAAATTGGGCAAATGATTGCATTTCTTCATATTGTGCTAATTCTAATTTTAATGAACTAGACACTTGTTTCATGGCTTTAATCTGAGCAGAAGAACCAACACGTGAAACTGATAAACCAGTATCAATAGCTGGTCTAAAACCAGAGTTAAATAAATCTAATTGTAAGAAGATTTGTCCATCTGTAATAGAAATAATATTTGTAGGAATATAAGCTGAAATATCACCAGCTTGTGTTTCTACAATAGGAAGTGCTGTAATAGAACCTCCTCCATTTTCATCATTCAAACGACATGCTCTTTCTAACAATCTAGAGTGTAAATAGAAGACATCACCTGGATAAGCTTCTCTTCCTGGTGGTCTCTTTAATAATAAAGAAACAGTACGATAAGCTACGGCATGTTTTGATAAATCATCATAAACAATCAAAACATCCTTACCTTGTTCCAACCATTCTTCACCCATGGCACAACCAGCATATGGAGCAATATATTGAATTGGTGCTAATTCACTTGCACCTGCTGCCACAACAACAGTATAATCCATGGCGCCACCTTGTCTTAATTTTTCAACAATCTGCGCAACTGTAGAATTCTTTTGACCAATCGCAACATAGATACAATACATATTTTGACCCTTTTGATTCAAAATCGTATCAATCGCAATCGCTGTCTTACCTGTTTGTCTATCACCGATAATCAACTCACGTTGACCTCTACCAATTGGAATAATGGCATCAATTGATGTAATACCTGTTTGTACTGGCTGATCAACTGATTTTCTCGTCATAACACCACTAGCCACTCTTTCAATTGGTCTTGTATTTGTATAACTAATTTCACCTTGTCCATCAATAGGTTGTCCCAATGCATTAACAACTCTACCAAGCAAGCCATCACCAACTGGTACCTCAATAATTCTACCAGTACGTTTGACTTCATCGCCTTCCTTGATAGCATCCGCACTACCTAATAATACAGCCCCAACGCTATCTTCTTCAAGGTTCATAACCATTCCATAAATATCATTAGGAAATAGTAACAATTCACCTAACATCGCATTATCTAAGCCATGAATAACACTAACACCATCACCAACCGTGATAACGGTACCCACATCTTTAGATTCTATTTGATCTTGATAATGCTTAATTTGTTCCTTAATAATTGCACTTATTTCATCAGGTCTTAAATCCACACTATCACCTACCTTCTTAATAACTCTTTCTTTAATGATCCTAATTTATATGAAAGTGAATCATCATAAATATGATTATCAATCTCTACTCTTACTCCACCAATTAAAGATTCATCTATAATCACATTTAACTCTACTTTCGCATTCATTTTTTGACCGATTGCTGCTTCAATCTTTTGAACTTCTTCATCTGATAATTCATAAGCACTATAAACTTTACCCACTTTAATACCAAAATAATCATTACATAAAGATTGAAATTCATCGCAAATTCCCATAATAGCGTTAATTCTTCTTTTCTTAATCAATAATAACAAGAAATTATAAACATAGTCACTTACCTGCCCCAAGAAGCTTTGATCAATCACTTCTTTTTTTGTTTCTATCGGTAAAGCCACATGTCCAAAGAATTTAACAATCGCTTCATCTGCAAAAACAGATTGAACTTTGATCATATCCTTTTGATATTCTTCAACTTTATTTTCTTCTTTTGCAAGTTCAAACAATGATAATGCATAACGTGTATAAACTGTATCCATTAGTTCACAACCTTATCCACAAATTCTTCAACAAATTGTTGATTCTCTGTTGTATTTATTTCTTTTTGCATAACCTTAGTTGCTACTTCAATAGCTATATCAACAATTTCCTGGCGCATTTCATCCCTTGCTAAAAGTTTTTGTGCTTCAATTTCTTTATCTGCTAAAGCAATCTTATTTTGAGCTTCAATTCTGGCTTCTTCAATAATCTGATTTCTTACCTTATTAGCATCATCTTTTGCTCTATCAATAATATCACGATATTCTTTAGCTGACTCCTTAGCCTGAATTTCACTTTCTTCAACAAAGACCTTAGCTTGTTCATTCATATTTTTAGCTTCATTGATTTGATTTTCAATATAATCAGCTCTTTTTGCGAAATATTGTTGAACAGGAACCCATAAGAATTTCTTGAAAATAATAAGTAAAATACCAGTTGATATCAATTGGATAATTAATGTTGTTGTATTAGGGAATAGTTTAGACGCAATATCTATATCCATACTTATTCCTCCGATCTTTATTTATTAATATACGAATAATAAAATAAGTGACACTAATAAACCATAGATAGCTACTGTTTCAGATAAGGCAACACCTAAGATCATCATAGTACGAATTTTACCTTCGGCTTCAGGATTTCTTCCTACTGCTTCAACGGCTTTACTTGCTGCAATACCTTCACCAATACCTGTACCTAAACCTGCACATATTGCAATACCAGCTGCAATTGCAATTAATCCTACATCTGTCATTTTTTTATCCTCCTAAATAATTTTCTAATATATCTTTAACTAGTCTGATGCTTCCACTGCAATCAATATACTAGATAAAGTGACAAAAACCAACGTTTGAATACATCCTGCAAAAATATCAAAATAACAATGTAATGCAGGAGCAATAATAGGTCCAAACACATTAACAGGGAACAAAAAGCTTGAAAGCCAACCCGTAAATGTATATACCAAAGACATCAAAATAGTACCACTTAAAATATTACCAAATAAACGCATTGATAATGAAATCAATGGAGAAATTGTACTTAGTATATTTGTGGGTGGTATAAGCAGATCTTTTAGATAAGTCAATCCACCTTTTGTCTTGATTGAATTCCATTGAATGAGTGTAAATGTTATCAATGTAATAGCTAACGTGATTGAATAATTGGAAGTAGGTGCATCAAAACCTATCAAACCACTTAAATTAGCACACACTAGATAAACAAACATCATACAAAAATATGGATAATAATTCTTTTCAAACTGTTCAGGCATAATAGACTTCATATAATTGTAACCTGTTTCTACACCTGTTTCTACTACTAATACAATACCCTTAGGTTTAGCAATTGGATCGGCCTTTTTAACTTTATTTCCAGCATAGATAAATAATATTCCTAGTGCTACCATAATAATTAAAGAGAAAACCAACTCTACCTGAAGTGTAATATGTACAGTTTGAATCAATGGTGCATTGATCATTCACTTCACCTCCTTTTAAACCCTTCTACATAAATTGTTAATTTTGTGACTAAATATCCCACTAAAACACCTATAAGATGAAAGTATACTGTTTTAATCGCTAAGATAAATCCTCCAGCATATAAACCTAACTTTAAAATTAAGATAATCACTACAATAAGTGGTGCCCATCTACCTAAAGCAAGAATTGTATCCGTCATCTTAATATTGAGATAAAAGACCAAACAATTAATTACATAGCCTAGAATAAATCCTAAGATAAATGAAATATCCTTTAGAAATAATCCTATTATTCCAAATAAGAGACAGCCAATGATCAATAAATAAATTGAATTTTTATAAATATCTTTTTCATTCATTTTCTTACTCCTTATTGAAATATGTGTCATTATACCAAAGTATTCCCAATATTTCCAATAATCTTATCATAAGATATATTCCGTTTGTTATCTTAACATGAACTCAATAAAAAATATAGATATTTTGTGAATATTTGAACAAAAAATTAACATAGTTCATTTCCTAAAAGAAAAACTGGCTAAGGACAGATAGTTCTAGTGCCTTACCCAGTTAACCACATTTTCCATTTGGAACAACTGCATTGTATCAAATTCCTTCTAATTGTCAAGACCAAAAAAGCTAAGAATCTTTTGCCAAATACTCTTTTCTTCAACAATTTCCTCCATTTCATTCTCTTCTTCCTTTTCAATAGCGTTGGTTTTGATGACAAATTGCACCATTTTTACATCTGTATTTTGTTCATCAACGAATGATACAGGTTCATAATCACTGCCCATTAAATCATCAATAACATCTTGAATAGAATCAGTGATATCTATATCATTCACTTCTTCATAGAAAGTGCTTGTTCCCTCATATAATTCGGCAGTTCCTTCTGCCAAAGTTTCACTACCATCAAGCAAATTTTCACTACCATTTACCAATGACTGTGTACCACTATACAAATCGTTGGCCCCGCTCGCTAAAGTTTGAGAAGCACTATATATTTGATTATATCCAGCAACTATTTGAGCAACTGCTTCAGTATAATCATTGATACCATTATCCAAAGTATCATAATTATCGACTAATTGCTGAATACCTACTTTTAACTGTGACATGTTTTCAATTAATGCACTTAAACTATTAACCAATTCTGTAATACTATTGTTAAATTCTTTATAACTGGATTGTAATTGCTGTGCTCCACTTAAAGCTGTTGAGTTGTTTGATTGTAGACCTTGTAGGATTTGTTCACTAGCATATCCCGCTTGTAATAATTGGATAAGCTGTTGATATAAGCCTGCATTTTCTATATCTATAGAAGCTAAATATTCTAATTGAGATATTGTTTCAGTTGTACTGCTTTGTATATCTGACAATGATCCTACTTGAGATTCATATGAAGAAATTGTACTATCAATTGTTTCTAAATAAGTCACCAAATTATCAATACCTGATTGAATCTGTGTAGAAGCTTCTATCAAAGTTGATAAATCATCACTATTAATATTAACATTTTCTAAAGAACTATTAATTGTAAACAATGCTTCTTTAACTTCACTAGAACCACTTGTAAGACTTTCTGATTGGCCATTTAATGTTGTTAAACCTGTTTGAATTTGTTCAATACCACTTACTAATTCATTAGCACCTTGACTTAACGATGAAGCTCCGCTATTAACTGTCGATGTACCTTCATTTAAAGCTGTACTACCTTCTACCAAAGCATTAGCACCATCATCGAGTTCTTCAGCACCATCATTTAAATCACTAACAGCGTCGACAATTTCATCAATCTTATCATTTAATTCACTTGTATCCATATTATCAATATCAATACCTAAATCCAATTGTACACCATTGATAGCTATAGCATCCATTTCAAAATCTGTAACATCACTTTCAACAGCAATCTCTTTTTCACTACCTGGAAGTATTGTATAAGTTAATTGCTTATCTTCTCCAACATTCGCTATGGTTGCTCCTTGAGCTACTATATTGGAACATAAATTAGTATTTAAAGTCATTGATGCTTGTAAAGCAAAATTATCAAAGAATGTTTCATTAGCATCGATATTTTTTGTAATATTCATCACAATTTTAAGATGACCACTAGCTCCTGCTAAATCTTTAGCTGATATAGAATTATTATCTAAATAATATTGAATATCAATATTCCATGGTAATTCTATCTCTTTAAGATAACCTTCATAATATAGCTTATCAGAAGAAGTCGAAGCTACAATCTTTCCATCTTTATAAGTAAGTTCATCTGTTGTAGTTAGATTCTTAACTTCACTATAATTACCATAATCAATAATTTGTCCATCTTCGCTATACATCACATTAACAACATATCCACCATCAACACTCCCATCACTATTAAGCATAGCGTATACAACTTCCTCTTTCTTAGAAGCTTTATCAATAGCATAAACAGGAATCATATTACTTAACCCCAATGTCAAAGCACTTACTCCTATAATCATTGCCTTATTTCTCATAACCAATAAACTCCTTTCGATCCCTTGAGAAACGATATTTCATAATCCACTTATCCAATAAAAACATAAATCCAGGTAAAGCAAATAAAACAAAAATCATACTTAACAATGTTCCTTTAAACAACAGCATTCCTAATTCCTTTAATACACCATGTGTTGAAGAAATACCCAATATAAGACCTGCAATCGTTAAAATAGAACCACTTGTAAGAATAGATAAAGAACCATAATGCATTGTATGAGCCAATGCTTTACCTTTTTCTCTTGTTTTTCTTGCTTCCAAATAACGATCTGATAAAGATATTGCATAATCAACAGTAGCACCTAATTGAATAGAACTAATAATCAGATAATTAATATAAAACATAGAGCTACCTGTTAAAGCTGACATAGCCAAATTCACCCAAATGGCACCTTCAATAATAAAGACAAGTATCAAAGGCAATAATACTGTACGTGTCGTTAAAACTATAACAATAAATACAGCAACAATTGCAACGGTATTAACTCTACTCATATCAGAAGTTGTGATATCTTTCATATCATATGAAGAAGGTACGTTGCCTGCTAAAAGATAATCATCATAATAGGAAGCAGCTATTTTTTTCAATTTCGTTTACTGCATGAAATGCTTCATCACCCTCATAATCTGTAGTCACTGTAATCACGAAGCGCGTATAATGATCACTATCCAATTGTGATAATGTATTTTCATCAAGATATTCTTTAGGAATAGAAGCACCTGCACTATCAACATAGGATACGATATCTTTTACATATGATAATTGTCTTAATGAATGAGATAATTCTACTTCTTTAGCTGTAGAATCAAGAGGTAACATTAATAC
Source organism: Erysipelotrichaceae bacterium (assembly GCA_021201655.1). Taxonomy (GTDB): domain Bacteria; phylum Bacillota_I; class Bacilli_A; order Erysipelotrichales; family Coprobacillaceae; genus JAJQDJ01. The sequence continues at coordinate 17,212 of JAJQEL010000075.1, forward strand.
CATTTGATTCGATTTTCCAAATATATCTTCAATCTTTTGGGTTTCTTCATAGTAATTGGTTCCTTCGCCTAAGATATGACTTGATCCATAATAAAAAGTATTTTGATTTTTTAAAAAATAACTAGGAATAGCCAAAATAAGAAATATAACAATCATTGGATATTTTACTTTTGTTACTAAATTTGAAAATTTTTCAAACGATGGTATAAACCCACGATGTTCATACTTTAATATCCATTCATGCAATTCAACAATCAAACATGGTAAAAATGTAAAAACTGTTATTAAAGAAATACAAATAGCTTTACTCATAACTAAGCCTAAATCCTGGCCTAATTTAAATTCCATTAATAACAAGGCTGCAAAACCAATAATAGTTGTAAGTGCAGAAGCACTTATAGAACTAAATGACTTTATCATAGCTTGACACATGGCTATTTCCGGAGAATCATAATCAATTAAATAAGTATTAAAACGATCCATTAGGAAAATTGAATAATCCATAGATACAGCAAGCTGTAAAATAGGACCTGCAGCATTAGAAACAAAACTAATTTCACCAAAAATAATATTGGTTCCTCTATTAATCAATATAGCAATACCTATAGATAATAAAAATATAATTGGTTCAATATAGGAAGTTGTTGTTAGAACAAGAATAACCACTATAACAATAACTGCCATAACCATAACTATTTTGATTTCTGATTCTGTTGCTTCTGTAGAGGCAACTGTTGAAATGGCATCACCAGTCATTGATAATTCCTTATCCGTTAATTCTTTGATTTGAGCTACGGCATATATTTGTTTTTCTGTATTTAATGTCACCGTATATAAGGCATTACCATCTTGATAATACGTTTCAACTGCATCCTGATCCATAGTTTCTATAGGTTGTGCCGTATTCTGAGAATCATCTAACCATGTAACACTTTCAACACCATCTACATTTTCCAATTCTTCTTTAAAAGCTAATGCCTCCACTAAAGTCACATCTTCAATCATAATCCTTGCATTAGGAACATCACTATCATATTCTTCTGACATTGTATTTAATGCAATTGTAGATTTTGCACTATCTGGTAAATAATCACTCATTGTATAATTCACTGATACACCACTTGAAAGTATGATGCAAATAATCGCTAAAATAGCAAAAAACACAATAACAAATCGACGATATTTAAGCATTTTATCAATAAATCCACTCATATTATTCTCCTTCCTAATTGACAAGTGTTGATTTATCAACTAATATACATATAGATTTAGTACGAATGAATTATACGTCATTAGGATGTATATACAATGTTCATTACTTTTACTTGCGTTCAAAAATAAACAGATTTTAAAAATATGTTGAAATGGAGATATATAAAAATGAAAACAGAAAATCGCAGTGTTAGAAAAACCAAAAAATTACTTAAAGACAATCTTATTACATTAATTAAAGAAAAACCAATTACACAAATTGGTGTTAAAGAGTTAACTGATTTATGTGATCTTAATAGAGGAACTTTTTATATTCATTATAATGATATTTATGACATGGTAGAAACCATTGAAAATGATATGTTAACTGACTTAGATGACATATTAAGTCAAACTGAATTACATGAACCACTAGATATATTAGATCCCTTATTTCAATATATTTATGAACAAGGTGAAATGCCTTTTGTATTAATAAGTGAACATGGTGATATTTCTTTTTTAAATAAGTTATTGAAATTATTTAAAAAGTATTGTTTTGAAGCCTGGAAAAAATATTTTAATATTGAAGATGACATGCTTTATGATATTTACTTTCGTTATGTATCAAATGGGATTTTAGGAATATTAGATATGTGGTATAAAAAACAAATTGATTTAAGTCCCCATGAATTAGCTGTCATTGCAAGCCGTTTAGTCAACAACAATTCTTCCAATTAAAAACTCATATCGCTAAAATTTGATATTGACACTGATTTAAAAGTAAGTTATTATACAGATAGACAAATGGTTGTCGGTCATAATTGTATGGAAAAAAGAAAGAGAGTGCTGGAACACTCTCTTTCATGTTTTTAAAGGTAGACATCAATGGAAAAGTCATAGTGTATGGACGATATTACAATTACTTGTATATCTTAGCCATAGCAATCAACAATAATAGTAGAATAATCAAATACTCCACAACTGTGCGTGTCCTTTCTTCTAGTATTATGTTTAATGACTTTAGCCAGTCAATGTCCAACCTCTCTTAATTGATTGATTAAACATCTAATGCCTCCTTATCAAACTTAGATTCATAAAGAACCCATTAATATTGGATCATAAATGTCTATCATATAAAATATAGATTTGGGAATTTCGTATCTTATTGCAAAATTTTTGTATTAAAATATGATTTTCATCTGCTTATTCAAGAACCATTTCAAATGCAATATCTCCTCTATCAAATGGAAATTGTTCTCTATCAACTGGAATTTCTTTAAAGCCATATTTGAAGTATAAATGAACTGCTGCTTCACATTTTCGATTAGAAACAATAATAATCTTTTCTACTTGTTTCTCTTTAGCATAATCGATGCAAGCTTGCAGACATAATTTACCTGCACCTCGGCCTTTATATTTATCTTTAGTCGCAAATTTCATAATCTCCCAATCCCCATCATCCCTAGGAGCAATCATACAACAAGCCATCACTTCATTATCATCATCTAAGGTATAAAATATTTGTCCACCTTTTTCAATGGATGATTCAATATTATTAAGTTCTTCAATATCTAATGGTTCAATTTCAAACATATCTTCAATCCATTGTTTATTCATTTCTATAAAATCATTTTTTAATTCTTTACTATATGGTACAACTTTCATTACTATCATCCTTTCTTAATAACTTTGTAATGGTTTCTAATGATTGTATAAACAATTGTTGTTGTTCATTAGTTAAATGATGTAATATACTATCTATCTCTTCATTAGACTTTTCCATCAATTCTTCTGCCATAACTTTACCTTTATCATTTAAATATAAATCATAATATCTCTTATCTTTCGTAGAAGGTATTCTATCTAAATATCCTTGTTTTTCATATTTCGCTAGAATCTTACTTAAGTAACTCTTATCAATATGTAATGATTCAACAATATCTTTAGCATTACATCCATTGTTATCATAAAGTTCAAATAATACTCTAGCATCACTTGCTGAATAATCACTATCTAAATAATGATTACCTAAAAGATTCATAGCTACTAAATAATAACGATTAAATTCTCTTACCTTTTCTACAAATTCTCTATTCATATATCCACCTCCAATTAGTTGACTAATTCCACTATTATCATATATTATTTAGTTGAATTTGTAAACTATATTATCCATTTTCACTATGCATTTTTGTTATGCTAGGTTAAATTATCGATATTGTACAGATTTTCTCGCTAGTCATAAAATATAGAAAAGGAGGAAACTATGAATACGATACAATTAAGTAATGGTATATTGATACCAGCTATTGGATTTGGAACGATTGGTCAATTTGGTAAACAGGTAGAAGATAATGTAGCATTTGCTTTAAAAAACGGATATCAACTTATTGATACAGCTAACCGTTATACCAATGAAAAAAGTGTTGGTAGAGGTATTAAAAAATCTGGAATTGATAGAAAAGAAATATTTATTGAAACTAAGCTAGCACCAACATTTTATGAAACAAACGATGCCATTGATAAGACTTTAGAAAGATTAGATGTAGAATATGCTGATCTTATGTTGTTACATCATCCTTTAAATAATTATATAGAAGGTTATCAAATGATGGAGAAAGCTTATAAGGAAGGAAAAATTAAAGCATTAGGTTTATCGAATTTTAAGATTGAACAAATTCAAGAGATACTAGATATATGTGAAATTAAACCAGTAATTATGCAAGTAGAATGTCATCCTTATTATCCTGCTGAGCATGTAAAAGATTTTTGTGATCAAAATGGTATTATTTTACAATCCTGGTATCCATTAGGCCATGGTAATAAAGATTTGTTGAATGAAGATATTATTAATGCTTTAGCACAAAAATATCATAAATCAGCATCACAGATTATCTTAAAATGGCATACACAAATGGGCTTTAGTGCAGTGCCTGGAAGCAAGAGTGAAAATCATATATTAGAGAATATTGATGTGTTTGATTTTACTTTAACAGATGATGAAATGAAGCAAATAGATACATTAAATAGACATCAACCTTTATATAAAGTTTCTGAGAAATCACAACACATGCTAGTGACAACAATACCAGATGTTGATGGGGAGGAATAGATATGGAATATATAACACTACAAAATGAATTAAAAATGCCTATGTTAGGTCTTGGTGTATTTCAGGTTCCCGATAAAAAGGAATGTGAAAATATTGTATATGAGGCTATTAAGCATGGTTATCGTATGATTGATACAGCAGCTTCTTATATGAATGAAGATGCTGTAGGAATAGCTGTTAAAAGAGCTATTGATGAAGGTATATGTAAAAGAGAAGAGTTATTTATTACATCAAAATTATGGGTGCAGGATATGCAAAGTTATGAAACTGCAAAGATAGGAATTGAAAATTCTTTAAAAAAGAGTGGTTTAGAATATTTTGATTTGTATTTATTGCATCAAGCTATGGGTGATTATTTTGCAGCCTGGCGTGCTATGGAAGATAGCTATAAAGAAGGAAAGTTAAAAGCAATTGGTGTTTCTAATTTTTATCCAAATATACTCACTAATTTTTGTGAAACTGTAGAAATCAAACCAATGGTCAATCAAATAGAATCGCATCCTTATTTTATTCAAGAAGATGCTATAGAAACAATGAACTATTATAATGTTGTTCCTGAAGCATGGGCACCACTTGGTGGAGGAAGATATAATCCTTTTGAAGACGAATTGTTGATAGCGATAGCTGAGAAATATCATAAATCAGTTGGTCAAGTATTATTACGTTGGAATATTCAAAGAGGTGTGGTCGTGATACCTAAATCTACTCATGTAGAAAGAATTATTGAAAATATTGATGTATTTAATTTTGAATTAAGTGATGAAGATATGATAAGTATTTCAACTTTAGATAAGGGATATGGTGGTACCAGAACAAAACACTTTGATCCTGATTTTGTAAGAATGTGTGTTAGTAGAAAGATTCATGATTAATGGAGGAAAGAAAATGAAGATATTATTTATTAATGGTAGTCCAAATAAGAATGGAAATACAGTTAATTTAACAAAGAAGTTTTTAAAAGATAAAAAATATGAATCGTTACATCTTGTAGATTATAAAATTTATAGTTATGGTCAATCTTTTGATGATGATCAATTTGATGAAGTAGTTAATAAGATGAGTGAAGCAGATATGATTGTTTTAGGTTCACCTTTATATTGGCATAGTATGTCAGGTGCTGTTCGTAATCTTATTGATCGTTTTTATCAGCATGTTAATGAGAGTTTATTAAAAGGTAAAGATTTTTACTTTGTATTTCAAGGTTATGCACCTACAAAGCAACAAGAAGAAGCTGGTGAATATACGATGAAACGTTTTGCTAGTTTATACGGCATGAATTATAAGGGGATGATCACAAAATGAAAGCTAGACAATTAGGAAAGACAAATATGTTTATTAATCCTGTAGGACTAGGATGTATGGGATTTTCCCATGCCTATGGGTTACCTGAAGATAAGGATACAGCTATTGAAACAATTAGAAAAGCTTATGAACTCGGTTATAATTTTTTTGACACAGCTGAATGTTATACAGGTACAAATGCCGATGGAAGTATTTCATATAATGAAGAATTAGTAGGTATAGCTTTAAAAGATGTAAGAGATAAAGTTATTATTGCAACTAAATTTGGTGTAGAACATAAAGGTGATCATTTGGAATTGGATTCATCACCTGAAAGAATAAGAAAATCTATTGAAGGATCCCTTAAAAAACTCCAAACAGATTATATTGACTTATATTATCAACATCGCATTGATCCCAATGTTGAACCTGAAGTTGTAGCAGGTGTGATGAAAGAATTAATTGATGAAGGTAAAATAAAAGCTTGGGGTATTTCTGAAGCTAATGAAGAATATCTACGTCGTGCTCATGCAGTATGTCCAGTTACAGCTATTCAAAACCGATATTCAATGATGGCTACATGGCATGAAGATTTATTTGATACATGTAAAGAGCTAGGTATTACCTATGTTGCCTTTTCACCAATGGCTAATGGTTTATTATCAGGTAAGTTTACCCCTAAGTCTTCATTTGGTGAAGGTGATTTTAGAAATAATATGCCTCAATATCAGGAAGAAGGATATCGTAAAGCAGAGAAGTTATTAAACTTATTAAATGAGTTATCACAAAAGAAGAATTGTACTATGGCACAACTTTCTTTAGCTTGGATGTTATGTAAGGAAGATTTTATTGTGCCTATTCCTGGTAGTAGAAAGATTGAACGTTTACAGGAAAACTTTCATGCATGTGATGTTGTTTTGTCAGTTGACGAGATTAATGAGATTGATGGTTTATTAGATACAATTGATTTTGATGTTTTTGGAGGACATTAATGTCTATTAATGAAAATACCACAATAAAAGATATACTTGAACTCCCTTCATTTCAAGGTTATGGTCGATTATTGTTTCCAATTAATCGACCTATTTCCTTAGATATGACATTAAAAGAGTTAAGCACATCGCATATTTATCTTTGGTATAGTCATATTCAAGTCAGTCAAACTATTAAAATCATCAATTCACTCAATCAAGATGCTAAAAAGCATCTCATATTTTATAACATCTACTCTCCAGAAGAAATGAAACATGACCCATCAAAACGTGATACAGGATTATTCTTTTTTAAAGGAAAAAGTGGTTCACCTTTTGCCATATGTAATGCAGGTGGTGGTTTTAGCTATGTAGGTGCTATGCACGATAGTTTTCCTCATGCTTTAGCATTGAGTCAAAAAGGTTATAATGCTTTTGCCCTTATTTATAGAGTCAATCATCCCTATGAAGATTTAGCTCAAGCGATAACTTATATATATCATCATGGAGATGAATTAGAAATTGATAAAAATCATTATTCTTTGTGGGGTGGTTCTGCAGGTGCCAGAATGGCAGCTGTGCTTGGCAACAAGAAAAATCTTGCATCATATACCAATGATAATATTCCGCAAGCTGATGCTATTATTATGCAATATACAGGATATGACCATATCTCAGCTTATGATGCTCCTACTTATGCATGTGTAGGTACAAATGATTATATAGCTGATTACACTTTTATGAAACAGAGACTAGATCTTTTAAATATATTGCATATTCCTACTGAATTTCATTGTTATAAAGGATTGTCCCATGGTTTTGGCTTAGGTATAGGGACGATAGCTGAAGGATGGATTGATGATGCTATCGCTTTTTGGAAAAAACAAATTAGGAGGTAAAAAATGAATAAGTTTATAATGAATAATATGCCAAAAGTATATTTTGGTGAAGGTGCTTTAAAAACAGTACTTGAAAATGAAATAGATAAAATCGGAAAAAAGGTTATGCTTGCATATGGTGGGGGTTCTATTAAAAATGCTGGTATTTACGATGAAGTGATGACTTTACTTCATAAATATGATAAAGAAGTATATGAATTTTCTGGTATTATGTCTAATCCTACATACTTCAAAGTACAAGAAGGCGCAGAGCTTGTTAAAGAGAATGGTATTGAATTTATTATTGCCGTAGGTGGTGGTTCTGTTATTGATTGTTGCAAAATCATATCAGCTCAAGCCAAAACTGATCGTGATATTTGGACTATGGAATTTGAAGATAAACAATATCCAACTGAATTTATCCCCATGGCTGCAGTTGTAACAGCATCTGGTACAGGTGCAGAAATGAATAATGGAGCAGTTATTACAAATGAAGATTTAAAAATTAAAGCAGGAATGTTAGGTGCATTAGCTCAGTTTTCTGTTTTAGATCCAACTTATACATTAACAGTACCACTAAAACAAGTTATTTCAGGAGCATTTGACACATTCAGTCATGCTATGGAAACTTATTTTGGAAAGCCATTAGAAAATAATGTTTCTAATGAAATTAATGAAACTATCATGAGAAATACGATTAGAAATATGCATGCTGTGATGAAAGATCCTACAGATTTAAACGCAAGAAGTGAACTCATGTGGGATAGTGCTATGGCTGAAAATGGTATTTTAAAGTTAGGTAAAGTCACTGATTTTCAAGCCCATCAAATTGAACATCAATTAGGTGCCTATACGAATTGTAATCATGGGCAAGGCTTAGCTATCATTCATCCAATTTTATATAAACATATTTATAAAGAAGGCTTAATAAAATTTGTAAGATATGCTAAAGAAGTATGGGGCATTAAAGATACACAGCTTAGTGATGAAGAGATTGCATTAGAAGGTATCCAAAGATTATCAGATTTTATTATTGAAATGCAATTACCAACAGCTTTATCAGAAATAGGTATTACTGATAAAGACATGTTAAAAAAGGTAGCAGATTCTACAAATATTATGCCTGGATGCTGTAAACAATTAACCCATGAAGAAATATACGATATCCTACTAGAATGCCTTTGATTAACATAATCTATCAAAAAAAAGAACTATCCAATTTGGATAGTGATATGATTCTCTAAAGTGAACAAAATAAATAATTAAAAGTTCACTAAGG
>JAJQEL010000064.1 GCA_021201655.1 Erysipelotrichaceae bacterium
GAATAGCAAATCATTTTAATTATTTAAATTGTCTACTTGACAAAATCACTTCAATCACGTTGATTTTTTAATTCTTCTGAAACAAATATAGATGCGATGCGTCCATCTTTAATAATCGCAATACGATCACAAGTAGCATCCACTTCGCTAAATATATGCGAAGAAAGAAAAATCATTTTTCCTCTTTGCTTTTCTTCTAAAACATAATTTATAAAAGTTTGTTGCATCACAGGATCTAAACCACTAGTTGGTTCATCTAATATCAAAATATCAGGATCATGCATAAAAGCATTGACAACGGCTAACCTTCTTTTAACCCCTAAGCTCATACGTTTAATGGATTGTTTTGGATTAAAATCAAATTTTTCAATCAACATATTTAAATAACTATCATCTTGTAAATGACGCATCTCAAACATCATTTTCAAAAATGCATCACCTTTCATATTTTCAGGTAATTCAACTTCACCTGGTAAATAACCAACTTTATTTTTGATAGTTGCTGAATTTGTAAAACATTCTAATCCACATATTTCACAACTACCTTCCTGTGGTTTAGAAAACCCCATTAAATGTCTAATTGTAGTCGTTTTACCAGCTCCGTTTGGGCCTAAAAAGCCAAAACATTCACCTTTATCAACTTGAATACTCACATCAAAAACACCTCGATTATGACCATAATCTTTAGTTAGATGAGATATATTTATATCATTCAAATATGACACCTCCTCATTGTTTTTTACAACGCCATGTTGTATAATCATATTATCATTTATAAAATTAAATTTAAACAACACTTCTTAATAATGTGTTGACGGAGGACTTATGAATACAAAAGATAAAATTAAACAAGCATTTTGGGAAACGCTTAAAGATAATGATAATATTGATAATATCACAGTAAAGGAAATAACTTCATTGGCTCATATTAACCGAAGTACTTTTTATAATTATTATTTTGATATGAATGATTTAATTGGCGAAGTAGAAGATGAGGTTATTGCAAAGTTGATGGATAATGTTATGAATTACTTGAAAGATAATCAATTAACTATTGATACATGGACGCAACTATTTAAACATTTGTTTTTAGAATATGAGGATAATATTTATTTCTTACTCATCAAAAATAATGATATCCGTTTTTATCATAAGTTAAGATCAAAGTTTATTCCTATGACGACATCTTCAGGACTTATTAGGAATGATATTGAACATTTAGATTATCTTATTGCATATATGTTTAATTCTATATCTGGTTTACTTATTCATTGGTATGAAAATGATAAAGACATATCAGCTGATGAACTGATTAATCTACTGACAAATCTTTTTAAGAATGGTTTTTATTCGTATATGAATGATGCGAAATAAATGTATTTGCATATAGCTTAATTTTTTTATAAAATTAAAAAGAAAAACTGGAACTTTTTGTCGTATATAAATAGTAGGGAGTATTTTTATGTACTCACGTAAGCAATCATTTTTGATAAAACTAAATCTATTAAACAGGCGAAGAGTACTACATCCAATTGCAACCTAATACACTATAGTCTTAAAAATTAATAAATATAAAAACAGAGAAAGACCTGTCACCAAGTTGGGACAAAAGTTCTTCCTCTGTTTAAATACAATTGTAAAGATATTTGCGAAAATCGCAATAATGAATTAAATTGATAAAAACTCTTTTCAATGATAAACAATTATGCTATAATCGTAAAAAATGAGGTGGGACTTATGAAAAAGACAAATTTAAATAGACAATTTCATCACCATCATTGGAACACTTAGGGTTATATCTATATAGATACAGCCCATTTTCAAGTATATATATTTGGGTGTATCTGATGACTTAAGAATAGTGGACGAGTCATTGGACTCGTCTTTTTTGTTAGAAAGGGGAAAGTTATAAAGTTATGGAAGAAGTTAAATATTTGATACCAGAAGAAAGTATTGATGCTATTATGAGTAATGTTTCATCACTTAGAGAAATAGAAAATGATTTACGTCATGTGTTTGTGGATCATGGTTATTTAGAAGTGTTGATGCCTTCTTTTGAATATGCTGATTTATATAGTGATATGGATATTGGAATTGAGGAAGAAAAGATGTTCCAATATATTAATTATGAAGGTAAACGTGTGGCTTTACGTACGGACTTCACAGTACCTTTAGCCCGTATGTATTGTGCCCAAAAAGAAACCGATGTAAAAAGATATTGTTATTTTGGAAAAGTTTATCGTAAGGAAAAACGTCATAAAGGAAGAAGCAGTGAATTTTTTCAGGCAGGTATTGAACTTATTGGTCTATCAGGCTTTGCAGGTGATTTGGAATGTTTGAATATTATTCAACAAACCGCGAATTATTTAAAGTTAAAGAATATAAAAATAGAAATAAGTTCCGCTAAGTTTTATCATCGTTTATGTGATATTGTGGGGGATAGATCTTTTGTGGATATTTTAAAAAGACGTGATTTGTCTGATTTAAAGAAATTAACGGAACATAAAGATTTGCCTGTTTCTTTAAAGAAACTCATACTTAATTTACCAAAAAGTTTTGGTGATATAGGTATGCTTAATAAGATGATAGAAACAATGGAAGATGAACAATTAAAAGAGGCTTTAATAGAGCTTAAGGAATTATATGAACATTTAGATGATAAAAAGAATCTTAGTTTTGATTTAGCGATGACACCAAGCATGAAATATTATACAGGAGTCATGATTAAAGGTTATTCGCCGTATAGTGCTGAAACTATTATTAATGGGGGAAGATATGATAAATTGATGTATCATTTTGATCGAAATGTTCCAGCTATAGGATTTAGTTATGATTTATCACATATTCTGAGAGCTCTTGAAAAGGAGGAAGAAGGTAATGATTAAAATAGCCATTACAAAAGGACGTATTGAAAAACAAGTTTGTCAAATGTTACAGGCCAAGGGTTTTGATATGGATCCTATTATTCATAAAGATAGAGAATTATTGATTGAAACAAGTGATGGTTTATCAATGATTTTTGCAAAAGCTAATGATGTCTTAACCTTCCTTGAACATGGTATTGTAGATGTAGGATTTGTTGGAAAAGATACATTAGAAGATAGTGATTTTCATGATTATTATGAGATGCTGGATTTAGAGATTGGAAAATGTTATTTCGCGGTAGCAGCTTATCCTGAATACAAAGATAAAGAATTTCATAGACGAAAACGCATTGCTTCTAAATATACAAATGTGGCAAAGAAGTATTTTAATGATAAGCATGAAGATGTGGAGATTATTAAATTAGAGGGTTCAGTGGAATTGGGGCCTGTTGTAGGTTTATCTGATGCGATTGTAGATATTGTGGAGACAGGTTCTACTTTAAAAGCCAATGGTTTAGAAGTGATAGAAAAGATTAGTGATATTTCTACGAAGATGATTGTCAATAAAGTCAGCTTGAAGTTTAAAAAAGATGAAATATTTGCTTTAATAGATGCATTGAAAGGAGAAGAGGAAGATGCTTAAAAGATTGGATTTTAAAGGAAGTTATGAAGATATTGCAGTCAAGTTTAAGACAAGAAAAGAAGATGTTTCTAAACAAGTCAATGATACTGTTCTAGATATCATTGAAGATGTGAAAACAAATGGAGATAAGGCTTTAATGAAATATTGTCGTGAATTCGATGGCTTTAAGATTACTGATCCAAAGAATTTTATTACGACTAAACAAGAAATCCTAGATGGCGTTTCTGTAGTAGGTACAGATTTTATTCGTATTTTGGAAAGGACAAAAGATCAATTAATTGATTTTCATCAGCATCAAGTCGATAAATCATGGTCTTTATATAAAGAAAATGGTGTCATGATGGGACAAATTGTTAGAGGATTAGAAAATGTTGCTTTGTATGTGCCTGGTGGTACAGCTACATATCCTTCAACTGTTATGATGAATGCCATTCCAGCAAAATTAGCTGGAGTAAAGAATCTAGTAATTATCACACCAGTTAAAGGTGATGGTAAAGTCAATCCAACCATTTTAGCAGCTGCTTATGTATGTGGTATAGAAAAAATTTATAAAGTAGGCGGTGCCCAAGGCGTGGCTGCCGTAGCTTATGGAACAAATACCATTCCTCATGTAGATAAGATTGTTGGCCCTGGGAATATTTATGTGGCTACAGCTAAGAAATGCTGCTATGGCGTTGTTGATATTGATATGGTGGCTGGGCCAAGTGAAATATTAATTGTCGCTGATGAAAATGCTAATCCAAAATATGTCGCTGCAGACTTAATGAGTCAGGCTGAACATGACAAACTCGCGAGTGCGATTTTAGTAACAACTTCTGAAGAGTTGGTATCAAAGGTAGAAGAAGAATTAGATAGACAAATAGAAGCTTTACCAAGAAAAGAAATTATTCAATCATCATTAGATAATTATGGTGGTGCTATTATTGTAGACGATATTAAAGAAGCTTTTGATGTATCTAATTATTTAGCTCCTGAACATCTAGAAGTATTGACCGATAATCCAATCAATTGTTTACCACTTATCAAGAATGCTGGTTCTATCTTCTTAGGGGAATATGCACCAGAACCATTAGGCGATTATATGTCAGGAACTAATCATGTTTTACCAACAGGTGGAACAGCTAAATTCTATAGTGCTTTAGGTGTTTATGATTTTGTCAAGTATTCTTCATACAGTTATTATCCTAAAAATGTGTTATCAACGTTTAAAGATGATGTTATGAAATTTGCTCATTTAGAAGGATTAGACGGACATGCTAATAGTATTGGTGTTCGTTTTGAGGAGGAATAATTATGCGTATTAGTACAATTGAAAGAAATACCAAAGAAACAAAGATTAAGATGACTTTAAATTTGGACGGCAGTGGCAATTGTCAAATAAATACTGGTATTGGTTTTATGGATCATATGTTAGAGTTGTTTGCCTTTCATAGTGGTTTTGATTTAGATGTTATTTGTGATGGCGATTTAAAGGTTGATAGTCATCATAGTGTTGAAGATATGGGTATTGTGCTAGGCGAATGTATAAAAGAAGCTTTAGGCGATAAAAAAGGTATTACGCGTTATGGTGCTTTTACAATTCCAATGGATGAAACATTAGTGACAACACATTTGGATTTAAGTGGTCGTCCTTATTTGGTATATAATGCAACGATTCCAACAGCTTTGTTAGGTAACTATGAAACAGAAATGACTAAAGAATTTTTTAAAGCTGTTAGTGATCATGCTTTGATGACACTTCATATTAATGAACATTATGGAGAAAATACACATCATATTATTGAAGCTATGTTTAAGAGTTTTGGACGAGCTTTAAAAGAAGCTTGTAGTATTGACGAAAAGAATAAGGATAAGATTATTTCTTCTAAAGGTGTTTTATAAAAGGAGGGGTGATAATGGTTGTTATCATTGATTATAATGTGGGGAATTTGATGAGTGTGCAAAATGCGTTTAAGCGTATTGGTGTTGAAGCTATTGTCAGTCGTAATCATGAAGTGATCAGACAAGCAAATGGTATAGTTTTACCAGGTGTAGGGACTTTTCCGGTGGCAATGGAAAACTTAAATAAATTTGATTTGATTGATATACTCAATGAAAGAAAAGATGCAGGCATTCCAATATTGGGTATTTGTTTAGGTATGCAGATTCTTTTTGAAAAAGGTTATGAAATACGACCAACTGATGGCTTAGGATTTTTACATGGTGAAGTGAAACTTATGGAAGTGGATGATAAGATACCTCATATGGGTTGGAACGAACTTATCTTTCATCAAGAGCATCCTTTACTTAAGAATATCAAAGAAAAAGATTATGTTTACTTTGTCCATTCTTATGCCGCCTTACCTGTATCAGATGAATTAATTGCTTACGTAGATTATGGTGGCAAACATATTACGGCTTTAGCTGCTAAAGATAATGTCATGGGATGTCAATTTCATCCTGAAAAAAGTGGCGCTGTCGGTAAACAAATATTGCTTGCTTTTAAGGAGATGATTGTATGAAACTGATACCAGCTATTGATTTAAAAGATGGACAAGCTGTTTGCTTATATAAAGGTGATTATAATCAAAAGAAAATTTATTCTTCTACTCCTGAAGATATCGCTTTAAACTTTGAAAAAATGGGTGCTGATTATCTCCATGTGGTTGATTTAGATGGGGCTAAAGAAGGTACAACCACAAATCTTGAAACTATCAAAAAAATTAGAAATGCTATAACCATACCAATGGAGCTAGGTGGCGGTATTAGAAATATAGAGACCGTAGATCTTTATTTAAAAGAAGTTGGTATTGATCGTGTGATACTAGGAACGGCGGCAATTGAAAATCCAGAGTTTTTAAAAGAGGCTTTAGATAAATATGGACCAAAGCACATTGTTGTTGGTGTTGATATTAAAGATGGCTATGTTAAAACAGCAGGATGGCTGGTTGATAGTCAAACATATTATTTAGACTTTATTAAAGAATTAGAAAGCATTGGTATAACAACTATTGTTTGTACGGATATTTCTAAAGATGGAACATTGCAAGGCCCCAACTTTGATATATATGAAACCATTCATCAAAATAGCTCTATTCAATTTGTTGTATCTGGTGGGGTTAAAGATGCCAAAGATATTTATAAGGTTAATGAACTTGGCTATTATGGATGCATTGTCGGTAAAGCTTATTATGAGGGAAAAATAGATTTGAAAGAGGTGATCACATGCTTGCAAAAAGAATCATCCCATGTTTAGATATTAAAGATGGAAAGGTTGTTAAAGGGGTTAACTTTGTGGGTTTAAAAGATGTTGGAGATCCTATTGAAATAGCGAAGCGCTATGATGAGCAATGCGCTGATGAAGTCGTATTTTTGGATATTACCGCAACTTATGAAAATAGAGATATCATTAAAGACTTGATTCAAAGAGGTGCGAGTGAATTATCTATTCCTTTGACTGTTGGCGGTGGTATTAGAACCATTGATGATTTCCGTATGATTTTATCTAGTGGGGCTGATAAAGTATCAGTCAATTCAGCTGCTATTAAAAATCCCCAGCTTATTAAAGATGCCTCTGATGAATTTGGTGTCCAATGTGTCGTAGTTGCTATAGATGCCAAACAAAGAGAAGATAAGAGTGGCTATGATGTCTATATTGCAGGAGGCAGAATCAATACAGGCTTAGATTTGATTGAATGGGTGAAACAATGTGAAGAACTCGGTGCAGGAGAAATCTTATTAACATCTATGGATAAAGATGGTACTAGAGATGGCTTTGATATCGATATGTTAAATGCTGTTATTGATGTTGTAGACATTCCTGTTATTGCTAGTGGTGGTTGTGGGGGCAAGGAAGATATAGTCGAAGCATTTGAAAAAACGAATTGCGATGCTGCACTTGCTGCTTCTTTATTCCACTATGGGGAAGCAACCATTGATGAAGTCAAAGAATTATGTAAAGAACATCATATACCAGTAAGGAGAAATAACTAATGAGACCAGATTTTGAAAAAGGCAATGGCTTAGTACCAGCCATTGTTCAAGACTATCAAACAAAACAAGTACTTATGCTTGCTTATGTCAATGAAGAATCTTATGATAAAATGCTAGAAACCAAAGAAACCTATTATTGGTCAAGATCACGCCAGGAATTATGGCATAAAGGTGAAACATCAGGACATTTTCAATATATTAAAGGGATGTATTTGGATTGTGATAATGATACATTACTTATTTATGTTGAACAAATAGGGGCTGCCTGTCATACAGGATCCTATTCATGTTTCTTTAATGAAATATTACCATATAAGTTTAATGAAACAATTTTCCATGAACTTTATGATGTCATTGAAGATAGAGACATTCATCCTCTTGAAAAATCTTATACTAACTATCTTTTAAACGAAGGTGTGAATAAGATTTGCAAAAAAGTGGGTGAAGAAGCGAGTGAAACTATTATTGCTGCTAAAAATGATGATAAAGATGAACTTGTTGGTGAAATAAGTGATCTTTTCTATCATGTCTTTGTTCTCATGTATAATCAAGGCGTAACAGTGGAAGACATTGAAAAGAAACTAGCTCAAAGACATAAAATATCAGGGAATAAAAAAGATTTTCATCAACGTGGTGACTATTAATGCTCCAATATCGTAAAGCTACTATATATGATCTAGAACTATTAGTCAGTATCAGAAAAAGAGATATGATGATGTTTTCATCTATTCCTATTACTGATGAAGTTACTACAAATATAAGAAATTTCTATAAAGAAAAACTAGAAAACAATGAAATATTAACACTATTAGGGTATAATAAGGATATATTGATTGCTACGGCATCAATATATTATTATCATATCTTACCGAGTTGTTCCTTACCTAGAGGCTTAGTAGGACAAATCAGTAATGTTTGGGTAGATGATAATTATCGTCGTCAAGGTATAGCCTCAAAGATGATTAAATATCTTGAAGATAACAGTGATGTAGATATGATTTGCTTGAATAGTTCTACTCATGTATTTTACGAAAAATTAGGATATCAATTAAAAGATAACTATTTTGTTAAGAATGTCGATTGACATTCTTTTTATATACATAATTTTTTAATACGTTGGTTATTGTACAAATTAAAAAAATATGATGATTGTTTTTTGATATTTGTTAGTGTATAAAATAAATTAGAGAAAAAATAATATTACTTTGAATGAATCTTTTTTTAGGGTTTGATGAAAATTTCACATATCAACAAAATATTAAGATAATAATTTCACAAAATGTTCAAAATACGCAACATTTTTGTTTGAAGTGTCGTTTTATTGTGCTATAATACGCGTGTATATATTAAGTGAATTATTGAATATATATAAATGAAAGGAGAATGAGGAAAATGTTGAAACAAGAGTATTTAGATAAAATTGATGCAATTGTGGAAAAACATAAAGACGAAAAAGGTCCTATTAAACTAATGCTTCATGAAATTCAAGATGAACTTGGTTACATTCCATTTGAAGCAATGCAAAAAATGTCTGAAACACTTCAAGTTCCAATGTCAAAAATTTATGGTGTCGTGACGTTCTATTCACAATTTACAACGGAACCAAAGGGAAAACATGTTATTTCTGTATGCTTAGGTACTGCATGTTATGTTAATGGTTCACAAACAATTTTGGATCTTTTATCAGAAATGACAGGCTGTGCAGTTAATTCTACAAGTGAAGATGGTTTGTTTTCAATTGATGCAACACGTTGCGTTGGCGCCTGTGGCTTAGCACCAGTAGTAAGCGTGGATGGTACAGTTTTTGGTTGTAAGAAACAACTTGAAGAATTAAAGATGCTTGTCTTAAACTATAAAAAGGAAGAATCTGCTGCATGAAACTTAAAGAAATAATTGATACAGTTAGTGCAAAAGAAATATATATTGATGATCCTCATGTTTATGATATCGAATTTAACGATGCTTTTGGCACTGATTTAATGAGTGATGCTTTATGTACATTACGTGATTGCGATGAAACATCATTACTTATATCAGGTTTAGCTAATATGCAATTATTTCATACAGCGAATACTTTGGATTTACCTGTTGTTTTAATAGTAAGAGGTAAAAATGTTGATGATTATATGATTAATGGTGCTAAAATGGGTGGCATTAGTATTTTATCAACTGATTATTCTATGTATGAAACATGTGGCTTATTGTATGAAGCTGGGTTAGGTAAAGATGCTTAAACAATATGATGTTAAAAAAGATAGCTACGAAACGGCTGGATATGCTTCTTATGATATTAAAAGTATATTAAAGACAATAGGAATTAATCCGAAAGTTTTAAAACGTATCTCTATTGCTTGTTATGAAGCTGAAATTAATCTTGTTATTCATTCCGATGGTGGTCGTATTACTTTTGAAATTGATGAAGATGATGGAACAGTCACACTTTGTTTTGATGATGTAGGGCCAGGCATTCCTAATATTGAAAAAGCTTTAACGCCTGGATACTCTACCGCTTCTAATAAAGCCAGAGAATTTGGCTTTGGTGCTGGAATGGGACTAGATAATATGAAAAATTGTGCTACGACTTTTGATATTCAATCATCTAAAGAAGGCACACATTTAAGGATGACTTTTGTATGACATCCGTGATTAGCTGGTCAGCAAGTAGCTGTCAAGGTTGTATTAAATGTTTAAAAGCCTGTCCTGTTGAAGCTATATCTATTGTGAAACGTCAAGTTCAAATTGATGAAGAAAAATGTATCCATTGTGATATATGTATGCGCACATGTCC
The DNA here is from genome assembly GCA_021201655.1 of Erysipelotrichaceae bacterium. Taxonomy (GTDB): domain Bacteria; phylum Bacillota_I; class Bacilli_A; order Erysipelotrichales; family Coprobacillaceae; genus JAJQDJ01. The sequence goes on from JAJQEL010000064.1 coordinate 10,268, forward strand.
ATCCCATGTTTTAAGGGTGAATGGCTGTCATATATCTGATACATTAGGTGAACATGAATATAATGTGGTTTTAATACCAACAAGTATTTTATCAGAGATGAAATCGTTTATGGAGTTTCAGCAAGTCTGTTTAGCTATTAAAAAATTAGGTTTTGATGAGGTAGCAGAATATAGTGATATTGAAGGTTATCTTTATCATCAGGCTTTGGCCGATAGCACTAAACAAGAGGGTGTATGGTTGACATCTTTTTGCCCAACCATTAATCAATTAATAGAAAAACATTATCCGACTTTATTTGAGCAAATGTTACCTTATGAATATCCTGTAGAAGTTGCTGCGAAACTTATTCGTCAGCGTTATCAAGATAGGGATGTGGGTATTTATTCACTATGTGAATGTGTTGGTAAGATGTTACTTGCCAAAAAACCATTTGATAATAAAGTATCCAATATTGACTATGCTTTAAGCATTTCCCATGTTTTTCCTAAAATCAATCATTTGAAGAATGAAGATACTCTAGATATTGAGATTAATAAATATGGGGTGAAAAGTGTCGTCAGTCAAACATATAGTGATCATCATAAGTCATTAGTCAAGATTGATGGACTAGATCAAGCAAAACATTTTTTGAATTTATTAGAGTTTGATAATTTAGAAAATGTGGATTTAGGAGCATTATATGCTTGTTATGAAGGATGTATTGGTGGTTATTATTTGTGGTCTAATCCTTATGATGGTGGTTATCATTTAGAGAATATGATGGATGATTATCAACAGGATATTGTGCATTTAAATAAAGAGGATTATCTCTTAGATAGAGAATTAGATTTAAAAGATCAAAAATCAATGAAAGAACGTATTGCTTGGATGAAAAGAATTAATGCAATATTAGATACTTTACCACAATTTGATTGTGGGGCTTGTGGCTTTGCGAATTGTCGTAGCTTAGCCGAAAATGTTGAAAAAGGCTTGGTAAGTGTTGACACATGTCGTGTGAGAAAAGGTGGTCAATCATGATTCTAAAGGATTTTATTAAAGAAGTACATTTAGAAGCTGTTAATGAAGTAGCGTTATCAAGTGATGTACATGATATTTATATTGGTGATTTATTGAGCTTTGTGATGGCTAATGGTCAGGAAGGGGCATTGTGGCTAACAGTACAAAAACATGTCAATGTGGTAGCTGTAGCTTCACTTCTTGATTTTGCTGGTATTGTGTTTGTGGAAGGTGTAGAACCTGACCTACAAACAGTAGCCAAGGCAACGCAAGAAAACATTCCACTTTTAAAAAGTTCATTATCAAGTTATGAACTTGTAAAGGAAATCATTCATGTTTTATGATTTACATATTCATTCATGTTTGTCTCCTTGTGCAGATGATGATATGACCATCAATAATATTGTGAATATGGCTTATATTAAAGAATTAGATATGATTGCGATATCTGATCATAATTCAGTGAAACAATTATATCATTTACCAGAAGTAGCTAAAGAGAAAGTTCAATATATTTATGCAGTAGAAATCCAGACAAGAGAAGAAGTGCATGTTTTAGGTTATTTCTTACATGATGTTTCATTAGATGCTATTCAAGCTTTTTTGGATAAATATCTCATAGAAGAACCAAATGATGAAGTCTATTTTGGTCATCAATATATACTTAATGAAATGGATGAAATCATCGATGTTGAAAATCGTTTATTATTAAAGTCTGTAGATTTATTATTACCTGATGTCATTCAACATATTCATGATTTAGGTGGCGTGGCGGTTTTAGCACATGTGATGGCAAGACGCTTTTCAGTGATGAATATTTATTATTATATTGATGAAAAGTGGGATTTTGATGGTTTTGAGATTACTGATAATGCGCAATATGATGTATTGGTGAATCAATTTCCATTTTTAAAAGATAAAATATGCTTGTTTAATAGTGATGCCCATAATCTTTTTGATATAAGTGAACCTATTCATGAAATGGATGAAGATGTATTTTATTCAATGTGGAGGAAACGTTATGGATGAGTTATCTTTATATATATTGGATATTGCTTATAACTCTATTAGAGCAAATGCAAGTCATATTACCATTAAAATTATTGATAGTATCAAAGATAATATCATTCAAATCACTATTATTGATGATGGCATCGGTATGAGTGAAGATATGGTGAATAAAGTTATTGATCCCTTTTATACAACGCGTACAACGAGAAAGGTTGGTTTAGGCATCCCCATGCTTAAACAAAATGCGGAATTAACAGGTGGATATCTTAATATTATCTCAAAAGAAAATGTCGGAACAACTATTGATGTGACATTTACGAAAGACAATATTGATACACCAGTAATGGGTAATCTCATAGAGAGTATGTTAACATTGATTCAGGCTAATGAAAGTATTGATTATCTTTTTGATTATACAAGTGATGAAGGAAACTTTATACTAGATACAAATGAAATGAAGGAAATATTAGGCGAGGTTCCAATTAATGAACCAGAAGTCCTATTATGGATAAAAGACTATATGAAGGAGGGTCTTTATGAAATCATTAGATGATTTAAAGAAGATTAGAGCAACGGCTCAAAATAGAATGACAATGCGTTTGGATGAAGATCATCAATATCGTGTTGTCGTGGGAATGGCAACTTGCGGGATTGCTGCAGGAGCTAGACCAGTTTTAAATACTTTAGTTGAAGAAGTCGCTAAACAAAAATTACCAGTATCTGTTTTACAAACAGGGTGTATTGGTATGTGTACTTTAGAGCCAATTGTAGAAGTGTTTGATAAGGAAAACAATAAGACAACTTATGTTTTAGTTGATGCAAAAAAAGCAAAAGATATTGTTGAACGTCATTTAAAACATAATGAAGTTATTGAAGAATATACAGTTGGACAATATAAAAATTAGGAGGATCTGGCATGGAAAGAATTCAAGTATTGGTTTGTGCTGGTACTGGATGTACGATAGGTAATTCAGGTGAATTAGTTACGGCATTCGAAAACGAAATCAAGGCTTTAGGATTAGAAAATGAAGTTAGTGTACTTAGAACTGGCTGCTTAGGTTTATGTGGTGTAGGACCTAATGTATCTATTTATCCTGACAACATTATTTATAAGAGTGTTAAAGTAGAAGACGTGAAAGAAATTGTTATGGAACATTTCTATAAAGGGCGTCCAGTTGAACGTTTAATGCTTAATGAATCTGATAAAGAAACGAAAGAAATACATGATATTAGTCATACCAAATTCTATGAAAAGCAAAAACGTATTGCTTTACATAACTGTGGTGTGATTGATCCTGAAAACATCGAGGAATATATAGCAACAGATGGGTATTTTGCGCTCGCTAAAGCTTTAACAGAAATGACACCAGAAGAAGTTGTTGCAGAAGTTAAAAAGAGTGGTTTAAGAGGTCGTGGTGGAGGAGGATTCCCTACGGGTCTTAAATGGGAAATGTGTGCAAGAGAAGAAGAAAAAGAAAAATATGTTATTTGTAATGCTGATGAAGGAGATCCTGGAGCATTCATGGATCGTTCCGTTTTAGAAGGAAATCCTCATAGTGTATTAGAAGCAATGGAAATAGCTGGTTATGCCATTGGTGCAAGTTATGGCTATATTTATATTCGTGCTGAATATCCAATTGCCGTAGAACGTTTAAAACATGCTATTGCTCAAGCCAAGGAAATGGGCTTATTAGGTAAAAATATTTTAGGTACTGGTTTCAATTTTGATTTGGAAATCAGATTGGGAGCTGGAGCCTTTGTCTGTGGTGAAGAAACAGCCTTGATTCAATCTATTGAAGGGGAAAGAGGTATGCCAAAACCAAAACCACCATATCCTGCTCATAAAGGCGTATGGGGAAAACCTACAATTATTAACAATGTTGAAACATATGCCAATATTGCGCAAATTATTATGAATGGTGCAGACTGGTTTAGAAGCATTGGAACTGAAAGTTCACCAGGAACAAAAGTATTTGCTTTAGGTGGTAAGATTACCAATACTGGTTTGGTTGAAGTTCCTATGGGAACAACATTACGTGAAATCATTTATGAGATTGGTGGTGGATGTCCAAATCGTAAGAAATTCAAAGCGGTACAAACTGGTGGACCATCAGGAGGATGTTTAACTGAAGAACAATTGGATACGCCAATTGGTTTTGATGAATTGGTTAAGTTAGGATCTATGATGGGTTCTGGTGGTATGATTGTTTTGGATGAAGATAACTGTATGGTTGACGTAGCGAGATTTTATATGGATTTTATTGTCGATGAATCTTGTGGTAAATGTTCACCATGTCGTATTGGGACAAAACGTATGCTGGAATTGTTAGAAACAATATGTAATGGTGAGGGAACAATGGAAACATTGGATGAACTTGAAACATTAGCACATACAATCAAAGATACGGCATTATGTGGTTTGGGTCAATCTGCACCAAATCCAGTTTTATCAACATTATCTCAATTTAGAGATGAATATATTGCTCATATTGTTGATAAGAAATGTCCTGCAGGTGTATGTAAAGCCTTATTATCTTATGAAATTGATCCAGATAAATGTCGTAAATGTGGTCTTTGTGCAAGACAATGTCCTGCTAATGCCATTGATGGTGTCTTAGGTAAAGTCCCTTATTCTATTGATCAAAGTAAATGTATTAAATGTGGTAACTGTATGAGTGCTTGTCACTTTAATGTTATTTCAAGAAAGTAGGTGTAAAACATGGGAAAAATTAAAGTTACTATTAATAATCGTGTTGTCGAAACTTACGAAGGAAAAACTATTCTGGAAGTGGCAGGAGAAAATGGTATTCACATTCCTACATTATGTTACTTAAAGAATTATACAGGTACAGGAGCTTGCCGTGTTTGTCAGGTAGAGGTTGAAGGAGCAAGAAGCTTATGTGCTGCTTGTGTTTATCCAGTAAGAGATGGTATGGTTGTTAAGACAAATTCTATGCGTGCTTTAGATGCGAGAAGACAAGTTGTTGAATTAATTGTATCTAATCACTCAAAAGATTGTTTATCATGTATTAGAAATACAAACTGTGAATTACAAAGATTATGTCAGGAATTAGGTGTCAGAGAAGATGCCTACAAAGGTGAAAAAACACCTCAAACATATGATGATTTTTCTTCAGGTGTGGTTAGAAATACTTCTAAATGTATATTGTGTGGAAGATGTATTGCTGCCTGTGAAAAGCATCAAGGCTTAGGAATCTTAGGATTTATGGATCGTGGATTCAAGACAAAAGTTGGTCCTGTCTATGATAAGAGCTTAAAAGATGTTAATTGTATGCAATGTGGTCAATGTATTAATGTATGTCCAGTAGGGGCACTCCATGAAAAAGAAGAAGTTCATAATGTCATTGAAGCATTAAATGATCCTACTAAACATGTCATTGTGCAAACTGCACCAGCTGTTAGAGCATCGCTTGGCGAAGAATTTGGTATGCCTATAGGCAGTCGTGTCACTGGTAAGATGGTTGCAGCTTTAAAATTATTAGGTTTTGATAAAGTTTATGATACAAACTTTGGTGCCGATCTAACAATCATGGAAGAAGGTTATGAATTCATTGATCGTGTTGAAAATGGTGGAGTATTACCAATGATTACATCATGTTCTCCAGGATGGATTAACTATTGTGAAAAAGAATATCCTGATATCTTAGATCATTTATCATCATGTAAATCACCTCATATGATGTTAGGGGCTATGATTAAATCACATTATGCTGAAGTCAATAACATTGATCCAAAAGACATCTATGTTGTATCAATCATGCCTTGTGTTGCTAAAAAAGGCGAAAAAGAACGTGATCAAATGATTACTGATGGAATGAAAGATGTTGATGCTGTACTTACTACAAGAGAACTAGGTAAGCTAATCAAGATGTTTGGTGTTGACTTTGTCAATTTAAAAGATGAAGAATTTGATCAGGATTTATTTGGTGAATATACAGGTGCAGGTGTTATCTTTGGTGCCAGTGGTGGGGTTATGGAAGCTGCCTTACGTACTGTTGTGGATGTTTTAAGTGGCGATAGTTTAGATTATATTGAATATTATTCAGTTAGAGGTCAAAGGGGCTTAAAAGAAGCTAAAGTAACGATTGGCGATAAGACTATTTATGTAGCAGTAGCACATAGTATGAGTATTGCTAAACCGCTATTAGATGAGATTCGTGCAGGTACTTCTAAATATCATTTTATTGAAATTATGGGATGTCCTGGAGGATGCGTTAATGGTGGTGGACAATCATATGTCAGTGCGCAAGTTAGAAATAGTGGCTTTGATTATCGCGAAGCCCGTGCCAAAGCCTTATATGATGAAGATCGCGCTATGCCAATTAGAAAATCTCATGAAAACACACAAATCCAACAATTATATGCTGATTACTTAGGTTCACCTAATAGTGAAAAAGCTCATCATTTGTTGCACACAACTTATGCTAAAAGAGATAAATATCAATAATCAATAAGGAGAGTTTTATATGAAAAAGATTATTAAATATCTACTATGTTTTATGATGGCTATTACTGTAGCAGGGTGTTCTAGTTCTTCTACAGTAGAAGATAGTTCAAGCACTGTTAAGATTTTATGTCCTACAGGTGCTCCAGCTTTAGCTTTTGTTGATAGCTATAGTGATATTGTTGAAGAGGGGTCAATTGATTTTGTGGATGGTAGTGACCAATTGTCAGCTGAACTAGCAAAAGATGATAGTGAATATGATATCATTGTTGCTCCGATTAACTTAGGTGCTACATTGATGAGTAAAGATGCGACAAGTTATAAATTAAAAGCTGTTATTACTTGGGGTAATTTATACTTGGTTGGTACGAGTGAAGATGCTTTAGATGGTGATGGTGAAATTGCTTTATTTGGCGAAGGTGCTGTACCGCAAAAAATCTATGAAACAGTCAATATCGAAACTTCATTAACACCTACTTATTATCAATCTGGAACACTTGTTCAAGAACAATTATTAGCTGGTAATGTTGAAGTCGGTTTACTTGCTGAACCACTTGCTACAGCGACAATAGCGAAAGCCTCTCAAGCAGGTTTAGCACTATCAATCATCACAGATTTACAAGATGAATATGGGGGAGGATATCCTCAAGCTGCAATATTCATGAAAGATGGTACTAACTATGATTCCCTATTTACATCTATTGATGAATTCACTAATGGTGATTATGCTGACTTAGAAGCTGATTTAGAAGAAATTGGTGTTGATACTTTAGGACTTCCTAGTGTTGAAATTGTTGTAAAATCTATTGAAAGACAAAATGTTCATTACACTGAAGCCAGTGAATGTATCGATGAGATAACAGAATTCTTAAAACTCTATGACATCGAATTTAGTGAAGACATGCTTGTTTCATGAAAAAGAAATGTCTAACTTGTTTTATACTTATCGTATTATGGCAAATGACTTCCCTTATCGTCGATAAGGAAGTCATTTTGCCTTTTCCTAGTGATGTTTTTTTAAGAATGCTGGATTATTTAACTATTTCTTTATTTTATTTTTCGGTTTTTTCAACATTATTACGCATCTTTATTAGTTTTATTCTAGCTATGCTTATTGGTGTTTCTTTAGGCATATGGGCTGGTTTAAATCATCATGTTTATGAATTATTAGAACCTATTATGGCATTGTTGCAAACGATACCGCAAATTGGTTATATATTGATCTTACTTGTTTGGCTCAATAGTTTACAAGCATTAATTGTGATTGTCATGCTTATGATTTTACCATTGTTTTATCATAATACTGTTAGTGGTATTCAACACATTGATCGTGATCTTAAAGATGTGATTGTACTTTATCATCATTCTTTATGCTTTAATTTACGTTATGCTTATTTACCTCTTATTGGTGGTTATTTGGCATCAGCCATTTCTTCTGCTTTACCGATGGCTTTTAAAGTTGGTGTAATGGCGGAAATATTTGTCTCATCTAGACAAGGTATTGGTAAATTATTATATAATGCTAGAGTGAATTTTGATATGACAAGTATTTTTGCCCTTATTTTATGGATGGTTATAATACTTATGCTTATTAATTTGATTACTGATACAATCATCAAATATCTACATGGTCGTCATCACTAAAATATGTTACAATACAATCATGGAGGAATATTATGAGAAAAATAGATTATCATATGCATACAAAATTTTCAGCTGACAGTGAGGCTAGTCCTAGAGAACACATTGAACAAGCTATTAAACTTGGCTTAGATGAAATATGTTTTACCGATCATCGCGATTTTGACTATCCTGAAATGCCTTTTGAATTAGATACATTTTCTTATTTTAAAGAACTTAATGTATTAAAAGAAGAATATAAGCATAAAATAACTATTAAGATTGGTTTGGAAATGGGTTTGGATTTAGACTTTATTGATGAAATTAATGAATTTGTTAATGCGAATCCATATGATTTTGTCATTGGTTCTATTCATGTCATTCATCAAAGCGAGTTCTATGATCCTGCTCTTTATTTCAAAAACAAAACCAAAGAAGAAGCACATCAGGAATTCTTTGACAATACTTTAGAATGTGTTCAAACTTTTGATTGTTTTAATGTTTTAGGACATATGGATTATATATGTCGTTATGGTCCATATGATGATACTTCAGTTAATCATGCTTTATATCAAAATACAATAGATGAAATATTTAAAACACTTATCTCTAAAAACAAAGGAATTGAAGTCAATACTTCTGGATATAGTTTAAGAGGTAACTGTGGTTTTCCAAATTTTGAACAGGTACAGCGTTATTATGATTTGGGTGGACGTATTATTACTGTCGGAACTGATAGTCATACCAGTGATCGTGTTGGTGAACATGTGGCAGATGTTATTAAAGAATATCAGCGTATAGGTTTTGATGATGTTTCAACTTTCACAAAAAGGCGTAGAGATATCTTATAAACTATGATATAATCATTAAACGGAGGTTACAACATGACTTATTATACAAAAAAAGATATTGAAAACTTAAAAGGCTATGATAATGAATACTATATGCCTGATGCCTTGTTTGATACAATGGAATATAAATTGGTACGTTTAGAAGTTAAATGGGGTTTTGTAGCGCTATTAAATGCATTATTACAAAGTCCATTATATGATAATGAAGGGAATGCTTATCTTAAAGATGATAATCCATCAACGATTGAAATATTAAAGAACTTAGCTCATAAAGCTGTTGATCAAGCAAAGATAGATGGTTATATTAATGAATTAGAAGAAGCTAATCTTCTTGAAAAAGCAGGTCGTAATATTTATCTTAAAAAAATCGATACGATATTTTAGGTGATATCATGTTTGATGTTCTTGTTAGAAGATTGATAAAAAATTATAACGATGTTGAATCCATAAAAGTAAGAGAACACTATGGAACATTATGTAGTATTTTATCCATTATTTGTAATGGTATAATGGTTATATTTAAATTATTATTTGGATATATTACAGGTTCAGTAGCTATCCAGGCAGATGGTTTTAATAATTTATCAGATATGGGAAGTAATCTTGCTTCCTTATTTGGTTTTAAGCTTGCCAGCAAGCATCCTGATAGTGAACATCCATATGGCCATGGTCGTTATGAATATATTATGGGATTGGTTATTTCATTTTTGATATTAATGGTAGCTCTAACTTCATTGAAAGATTCTATCGTCAAGATATTTTATCCTGAATCCTTAACATTTACGCTTAATGCAGTGTTTGTATTGCTTATTTCTATTTTTATGAAATTATGGATGGCATCATTTAATAAAACGGCAGGGAATAAGATACAATCATCAACCCTATTAGCTGCATCTCAGGATAGTTTAAATGATGTCATAACAACATCCGCATCGCTTCTTTCACTATGTTTATGCTTGGTAACTGATTTACCAGTAGATGGAGTGATAGGTACGATTGTATCATTAATCGTCTTAAAGTCGGGGATTGAAATATTCAAAGATACAGTCGATCCATTACTTGGTAAAGCACCTGATCCAGAGCTTGTAGAAGAAATTAAAAACTTTGTCATGTCTTATGAAGTTGTTCATGGTATCCATGATTTGATGCTTCATGACTATGGCCCTGGTAGAAAATATATGGCATTACATGTTGAAGTCAATAGTAAAGAAAATATCATGCATACGCATGATTGTATTGATCATATCGAAAGAGATATATTACAGAAATATCATATCCTTACAACGATTCATATGGATCCTTTAGATTTAGATGATCCTTTAACTAATGAACTCAAAGAAAAAGTCATTGGAGTTGTTCAAAACATTGATATAAAATATAGTATTCATGATTTTCGTATTGTATCTGGTCCAACTCATACCAATCTTATATTTGATGTGTTAGTTCCTTCAGAAGATGAAATATCACATGCTTTTTTAAAAAAGCTTATTAATGATGATGTCAAAAAAATAGATTCAACTTATGATTGTGTGATACAAGTTGATCATGGAACACTTTAGATATTCAGTAATTGAATATCTTTTTGTATATGTTAAAATGAGTATAAAGCAAAGGAGTAAATGTATGTTTAATTTAATAAAAGGGGCAAAAATTGAAAACTATGATGAACTAAAAGAAGCTTATCGAATTCCAAGAAAAAATCATATTGAAGCAGTCGTAGAAACACATCATATTATGACATTAATAGAGCAATTCATTCGTAGATTAGAAAATGAAACATTTTTATATTTATCGAAGTACCTACTTTATTAGACGATGAAGAAAAATATCATGATGGATATTTGCATAAAGATGTATATTTTATGAAAAGGTTATCAGCTGATGAAGTAAGTGGCATTTTTATCTTTTTGAAGATATACTTTTAAATGATGGATTAAGTAGCTTTGGCGTTGCCTTTGATTATGGACAAATAGGAAAATCCAAATGTAATATGGTGGATGTATATAATCGTGATGTTTTGAAGCCTCTCCTGGTTAAAACCAGGAGATTCTAGCAGAGCAATATGCCCTGCTTGTGGATTTTACCTTTTACGGTGTTATCCAACAGCCGCATACATAATCATATAATATATACGATTATACATTATAAGCTGCTTCATCGATTCGTGCTTGAGTCTCATGGTTGAGACTTTTCATGCTTTAGCACTACTTTTTCCTAGCACAGGTTGCTTCTGAACCTTTGTATTTTTTACTTATTTACTTTAAAACCCAAAACACTGTTTCATGGTTATTCCTTTTTCCTTCATTATATTTATGCATTTATCATGCATCTCTACAAATTCATCAAATCTTTCTATACATTTATCTCTATCTGGTTTAACTGATCGACCTTTATCATCAACTGCACTAAAATCTGCATTGGCAATTAGGTAGGCACTATAAAGATCTCTTTGAACAGTTACTTCACCAATATGCTTTTCTCTTTGAGATAATGATACCTTGATATATTTACCCTCAATATGATCATACTGGCTTGCCTTATATGCTTGTGTATTGACTGTTCTGTATGTTCCTCCATACTGTTTGCTTTTATTTTCTAGAATTGTTAAAAACAGCGATGGTGCTCGTTTATTGATGCTGCTTCCAAAGCGTCTTTTCTTTTTGTATTTGTGTACCATTTTGACTGTTCCATCTTTTTGTACTATCTCTTCAGCTTCTTCTCTTCTCTCAGTTTTCTTTCCTCTTTTAGATAATGCTGAAAAATTCATTTCCTCTGCTATAATATTTGTTCCATTCATAATTATCTTATTCGCTATTATCTCATGCGACTGCTTGATATACTCTGATTTCTTTCTATACATGCATCTTAGCTTTCGCCATGATTTATTATATGATTTAGAGTTATGCCATTTATCCTTGTTGCCTTTCTTAAATGTACCATCAGCATTATATTTGTTTGGATTATTAGCTCGTCTACTTCTATCCATATGCTTAATTATCTTTTCAATTTTTCTGTCATATTCAATAACTTTTGGTGCAAGTTCTTCAAGCATAACATCATAATCAGTAACTGCTGCAACCGTTGATACACCTGGATCAATGCCAACTGTTGCATGTGTATTGACATTCTTTAGCTTCTTTGGAGCTTCACCATCAAGATAGATAATAACATAATAATGCCAGCCGTTATTAAACATCTTTCTTTCAAGATAGCAGTACTTGATTCTATGATCTATGGATTCATTAAAATATTCAAGATCCTTTTTACCTTTTGGTATTTTACATTGAATAGTCATTCGAGATTTTTTCTTAGGTGATGTAAGTGTTATAGAATGAGTTTCCTTATCATATTTAACACCGTTACGATTATTTTTACAGCCAATGGTATGCTGTTCACTTCTCTTTTTATAATGCAGTTTCTTGCCATCACCAAATAATACTGCTTCAACACCTTTAAATACACGCGAAGCTTCAACCTGTGCCTGATGGGAAGAGATAAGATGAGCATTATCATGCTGGAATTTTTTAATATAATCCTGAAGAGCATATTCAGTCAAACCAATTTCTTCTCTGTATTTATTCATTTCATTGATAACTTTAGGAAGAAAGTAGTCCTTGGAAGCACATAGCTTATCCTGACTGTTAAAGAAGAAGTATGCCTTTTTCATAAACAGATATCTCTTGGAAATATCCATCTTATGTAACAACTGAATAGAACGTCTTACAAGAACATTGTGACATCTGTTGACACAGTTGAAACGTTTCTCAAGATTATATTTTATTTCAGAATTAACTTTTAGCTTTAGTCTTAAAGTATGAACTGCCATTGAAATACCTCCCAACATTTTTTATATCTATATTTATTATAGCAAATATATACATTGATTAAAATATAGATTTGGGAATTTCGTATTTAATTTTCAAAAAATATGCCAATTCATCCCGCTACTAAAGTAGCAGGCTTTCTTGGCACTTCTTTAAGTAAACAGACATGGTCACAACTTCCTAGGGCATTACATTTATGTTTGATGAATCTTCAATATAAAGAAAATGGTGAAATATTGTTTTATGAAATTGAATCAAAAGGACAACGTATCCAATTAATGGGCAGTGCTGATTTAGATGATAGTGTTGATTATCCTATTAATGCTGATGCTTTAATATTAGCACATCAAGGTCGAAGTGATATTGATGAACATAACCAAAGAATAGTTAATATATTAAAACCTAAAAGAGTATTACTTGATCATTATGATAATAGCTTTCCACCTATTAGTTCTAATGTGGAGGTCGATGAATTTTGTCATATAATGTCTAAGACTATTCCCACAGAAAAACTAATTGAAGGAAAAACAATCACCATAACATGACATTCTCGCTTTATGTCATGTTATTTTTATGATTAATTTGTTAATCTATGTTTGGGAGGTAGATTATGGATCAAAAGAAAATAGGTCTATTTTTAAAAGAATTACGCAATGAGAAAGGACTAACACAGGAACAACTAGCAGAGTATTTTAACATTTCCAATCGCTCCGTATCGAGATGGGAAAATGGTTATAATATGCCAGATTTAAGTTTGTTGGTAGAATTATCATATTTTTATGATGTTGATATGAGTGAAATCATTAATGGTGAAAGGAAAAGTAAGATGATGAATGATGAAAGAACACAGTTAATAAGTGACTATGCTGAAAATGAAAAAGAAGTATTATTAAAGAGAATGAGGATTATCAATATTATTGGTACAATTGCAATGGCTATTGCGTTTGTTATGATGCTGATTAAGGAAGATTATACATTACCAGTTTTTGATTATGTGATGGGCTTGTTTTATGGCATAGCTTTTGGAGCTTTATTAACAAGTGTATTATATACATCAGGCATTTTAGCAAGCTTTAGAAAATATAAACAAAGAAAAAAATATATGAAATTGATAGCGGGTATATGTATTGTTATATGTATCATATTTTTAATAGCAGCTATTTTTGCTTCGTTTTGATGTTGTTGAAGGGGTAGAAGTTTGATATAATCTTTAGGTAAAAGAGGGATGATTATGGGTCAACTAAAGAAATGGCGTAGGGATTTGCATCAAATTCCAGAATTAGGTATGAAGGAATACCAAACAGCAGCTTATATTAGAAATGAACTAGGTAAAATGGGTTATCAATATGAAAATGTTGTTGAAACAGGAACAATTGTATTTATTGATTATGGAAAAGTTAATACGATTGCTTTTAGAAGTGATATTGATGCCTTGCCTATTGAAGAAATGAATAATGTTGATTATAAATCCAAACATGAGGGTTGTATGCATGCTTGTGGTCATGATGGCCATATGAGTGCAATGCTAGGATTTGCGAAACATTTAAAAGAACATGACTATGATTTTAATCATAATATTCTGTTAATATTTCAACCAGCCGAGGAAACCATTGCAGCGGCCAGATTTATCGTTTCATCAGGTGTTTTTGAAAAATACAATGTGAAGGCTGTATTTGGGATGCACTTAATGCCTGATATTGATGAAGGTATAATAGCTTGTAAAGATGGAGCTTTAATGGCATTATGTGGTGATGTTAATGTCACAATTGTTGGTCAAGATGCTCATGCTGGATTTTCACATCAAGGGATTGATAGTATTGCGATAGCTTGTGATTTATTACAACAATATCAAAATATGGTAGCACGTCGTGTTTCTCGTTTTTCGCCAGTACTTTTAAATATTGGTAAAATAGAAGGTGGAACATCAGGTAATTGTGTGGCATCTACAACAAAAATCGAAGGGACTCTTCGCTGTTTTGATGAAGCGTTATATGAAAAGATTGTTGATTACATATTGGACATCCATCATGGTTTGGAAAAAACATATAGTTGTCAAATACTATGGAGTCCACCACCAGTAAATCCGCCAGTAATTAATGATCATGATTTATATCAACAATTTATCAATATAGTCGATGATCATTATCTAGAATTAACAGATCCATTAATGACTTCAGAAGACTTTTCTTATTATCAAAAAGCCATTCCAGGATTATTCTTCTTTCTAGGCACAAAGTGTAAAGAATATCATAGTGGTTTACATACCAATACTTTTAATTTTCATGAAGAAGTATTAGAAAAAGCTATTGATATGTATCTATCAATAGCCCAAAATATAAATGTATAAAAAAAGAATTAGGACATTTGATATGATTCTCTAAAGTGAACAAAATAAATAATTAAAAGTTCACTAAGG
>JAJQEL010000099.1 GCA_021201655.1 Erysipelotrichaceae bacterium
TTACTATTCCTATTCTATTAGAGATATTTCCAGGACAAGTTCCTCTTATTTACAATTATTAAGGAGAAAATATGCAAGATTTATTAAAATTATATTATAATATTCCTATCCAGATGAAACATTTCGGCTATTTTGTTTATCTGCATGAACAATATTATTTATATCAATTATCGGATTCATATGCTTTTTTAAATGTTTATCATTATTATCAATATATAATCCATAAATGTCATTTACCAGGCTATGTTATTATAAAAAATAATCAAAATGATTGGTTTTCCAATAATTGTGTTTTATTAAAATATATATCAAAAGTATTCTCTTATGAAATATATTTAGAAAACTTCTTAATGCCTATACCTTTAACTAAAATAGCTATTAGTGATATAAAAGAACAATGGATTCATAAAATCGATCAAACTGCTAAAAATATAGCTGCATATGATGAAAATTCTAAGGTCTATATTTATTATTATTTAGGAATGGCTGAAAATAGTATTGAAATTCTTAATTATTTATTACAGATAAATAAATATGCTTCGCTGCCTCTTTGTTTATCATTAGTTTCACCAATTAATAATGACGTCCTTGAGCTATTAAATCCTTGTAATTATATGATTTCTAGCCGTATGCGACATTTAATGATATTGATGCAAAGTGAATTATTAACACTAAAACAATTAAGTCATATCCTGGATAATCAATTTTATGATGTCTATGAAATTATTTATCTGTATGCTCATAGTCTGTATCCAGGACATTTCTTTGATGATATTTTAAATAATAGAAATATTTATTCTTATTTTCAGAACATTCATTCTCAAAATCTATTTCTTTTAGGCATTTATAAAACTCTTTCATTATATGTATCCTTACCAAAAATTCATTGGATAAATGATGAGAATATGCTATAATAGCGAAAGAAATGGGAAGGGGATAAGTATGTTATTAGCAAACAACATAAAAAATAATATAGATGTTAGAGAATCATTAATAGCTATGAAATCAAATGTTGAAGATTTATTAGATGTGCATGATAATGAATTAAAAGAAAAACTTATAGAATTATTGTCTAGTGATGATGCTAAAATCAGAAAAAACAGTGCTATACTTCTAGGATATTTTCCTGATACTATTGCTATACTATTAAAAGCTTATACGTCAGAAAAAACGGAATATGTCAAAGAAGCCTATTTAAAAGGCATTGCTCATCAGGATTGCAATCCATATTTGGATCAATTGAAGGAAATCCAAATGCAGCTTATTCACTTTGATCATAGCGATGCTAAACATATTCAATCTCAGTTAAAAATATTAAATCCACTTTTATTAAAATATCAAACGCATAAACGTAAAGTGATTAAACTTAAACATCAACCTATAGATGTTGTTTTAACTTCTTTGCCATATTATCAATTTGTATTATTTGAGCCAGTACTTCATTTACGATATAAACCAGTTACTCAAGGTGTTTTGGTTAGAACAGAATCTATTTATGAACTTCTTGATATAAGAACTTATAATGATATGCTTGTTCCGTTGCAAAATGCAAGTGGCTTGGATATTTCATTAGAAAGTATTACAGATGCTATTAAAAGGTGCAACATTGTTGAAATATTAGATAAATTATATGATGATGAATCATTTTTCTATTTTCGTGTTGAGGATTTGATGCGTCAAAAAGATTCAATACTTATTAAAAAAATATCTGAAAAATTTTTCGAGTATTATCCTTATAAGCTTTTAAATACAACTGAAGATTATGAAATTGAAATCGTGGTAAAAGAAGTGAGAAAAGGAAAAGTGAATTTATATTTACGTTTGAGTCATTTAAAAAGTAATCGTTTTACATATCGTAAGGAAACGATTGCAAATTCTATGCAATCTTATGTTGCTGCGACTCTCGTACAGCTTGCAAAGCCATATATGGTTGACCATGCTAAAGTGATTGATCCGTTTGTTGGTTGCGGCACATTATTGATTGAACGTAATATAATTAAACCAGCAAAGTTTTCAATGGGTATTGATATTTACAATAAGGGTATCGAAGCTGCCAAAAAGAATACCAAAATTGCGGGGCAAACCATCTATTATGTACATAAGGATTCACTAAGATTTGTCAATAATGAAATGTTTGATGAAATCATTACTGATATGCCTACATTTCCACAACTGCCCGATAGAGAAAAGTTGACTGATTTGTATGACCGTTTCTTTGAACGTATTCATAGATTGGTTAAATCTGGCGGATATGTTTTCCTATATACAAGCGAAATTTCTTTGGTAAGAAAAAATTTGCGTTTACAGGAAGGCTATTTATCTTTGGTAGAACATTATGAAATTCCCAGAGGTAAACATATGTTTTATTTCTTTATTATGCAAGTGAAATGAAATACTACGTTTATATCATTCGCTGTATTGATAATTCTCTTTATACTGGTATTACAACAAATGTGCAAAGAAGATATCAGCAGCATATATCTGGAATTGGCGCAAAGTATACTCATTCTCATAAACCGCAATCACTTGTAGCATATTGGTCTTGCGATGACAAATCACAGGCATCAAAAATGGAATATTATTTAAAAAAACTCAAAAAGCAACAAAAGGAAGATATTATTAAAGATAATCATTATTTAACAATATATCTTATCGATAAATTGGATTTGCATGTTTATAAACGAGAATTATAAAGCAGTGATAATACTATTTTCACTGCTTTGATGTTATATAAGTTCGTTATTATATATTTTATCAAATAATCATAATTAACTATATGTATAATTTGTTCATTGATAAATATTTGCTTTGATTAGGTTGATAGTGTTATCATTTTTGTGAAAAATATGCTAATATAAGGGTACGAGGAAAAAGACAAAATAAAAAAGCAATTTGGGGTTCAATTGCTTTTTTAAAAAAATATCCATTACTTTGTAAAGAATGACAAGAATTTTGCAAAATGTTCACAATTTTGATAACCTTCGCATTTAATCCAAGATGGACGGGTATCAGAATTGTAAGTATAATTATAATAGTCATGCATAAATAACATAAATTTTTCCTCCTTGAATAAAATTTGTTTTTCTTATTACACCTATATTATATACTGATGCAGAAAAAATGGTAGGGTTTCAAAATATAAAAATAATTCTATTTTTTGTGCTTTTAGCACAAAAATCTATTCATTAATCAAAATAATAAAATTGTATAAAAATTAAAACAATATATAATTTCAAACAGAACATGCTCGTTTTTTAATAAAAAAGTCAAAAAAAGCATAAATATTTAACATGATTGTTTTAAAATCAATACAATTGTACTTGAAAATTAATTTGTGCTCTATGTTCAATAAGCACAAATATATTATATAACTTTTATGCATACGATACAAAGAGAGGGGATAAACAATGGGATTTACAATCGATGATGCTTTATTGCAAACGCAAGAACAATACAAATTACAATTATTGGCAGGTGAAAATGGCTGTGGTAATGCTATAAGCTGGGTACATTTGATTGAAGACACAACTATTATTAGACAATTATGGGGTAAAGAATTGGTCATAACAACAGGTCTGGGCTTTCAAGAAGAAGGATCATTATTGAAATTGTGATATGATTCTCTAAAGTGAACAAAATAAATAATTAAAAGTTCACTAAG
>JAJQEL010000053.1 GCA_021201655.1 Erysipelotrichaceae bacterium
TGAACAGACATCTGGAACACCAGGGAAGTCACAGAAGTTTGTACCAACACCAGAAACAGATAAGTTATGCATAAACAGAGATTTCTGGATGAAAGATTATATGCACAAATGTGCCAAACGCATCATAGACTGGTGCAAGGAAAACAGTATAGATACAATCATTGTTGGTGAAAACAAGGAATGGAAGCAAAATATTGATACTGGTAAAAAGAATAACCAAACCTTTGTAAGCATACCATTCAATACATTTAAGTTTATGCTAGAATACTTATGTGAGAGAAATGGAATACGATTTATCAGACAGGAAGAAAGCTATACATCAAAGGCATCATTTATAGACAATGATGATATACCTATATATAAAAAAGATGATACAGCAAAGTATACATTTTCAGGAAGACGAGCACCTATAATATTCAATAACGAATTTGGAGAACATTCCAAGAAAAGTGGCTATAGAGGATTGTATCAGACCAAGGATGGTACAATTATTAATTCAGATTTAAATGGATCAGCCAACATAGGTAGAAAAACAATACCAGATATGTTTACAATGGAAGGTTCAGTAATGCCTGATTTCAACAATGTTAAAGTATACAAACATCCTGATGAATATTATGAAAAGGAAAATCGAGAAAAGCAGCTAAAAATACAATCAGAAAAAGGTGCCAACAAAAGCAAACAAAGAAGAATAAATAAAAAAGAGAAAATACTTATAACAAAAGCTGTTTAAAAAGTAATTCAGAAATAGAATAGTGCTTCGTGAATAGCACTGAGCCGACGCTCCGAAGAGGAACTAGAAGCCACGCCCATGGGCGGAGCTAATAGCGACAACTTTGGTCGTGGTAATTCACAACATTGCAAGATATTATAAAATCAAATCAACAATAAAAAGGAGAACAAGAAAATGAAACAATTTGAATTAAACGATGGTACTATGATTCCTTCAGTAGGGTTTGGGGTATTTATGATTCCTAATGATGGACCTACTTATGATGCTGTATTGGAAGCTTTAAAAGCTGGTTATCGTCATATTGATACAGCAGCAGGTTATATGAATGAAAGTGATGTTGGAAAAGCAATTAAAGATAGTGGTATTGATCGAAGTGAAATCTTTATTACATCAAAATTATGGTTACAAGATTATGGCTATGAAAATGCTAAAATAGGTATTGATAATTCATTAAAATTATTAGGTGTCGATTATATAGATTTATATTTATTGCATCAACCTTATGGTGATTATTTAGGCGCTTGGAAAGCATTAGAAGAAGCTAAGGAAGAAGGTAAACTTAAATCTATTGGCATTTCTAATATTACGGTCAATTTATGGCGTAAGTTTAAAGACGGTATGCATGTTATGCCTTCTGTTAATCAAGTGGAATTCAATCCATTTACCCAACAAAAAGAACTCAGAAATGAAATGGCTAAAGACAATATTCGTCTAGAAGCATGGTATCCATTAGGACATGGTAATAAAGATTTACTTACAAATCCAACTATTCTTTCTCTAGCAGAAAAATATAACAAAAATGCAGGTCAAATCATCTTACGTTGGATCAATCAGGAAGGGGTTATCTCATTACCTAAATCAACTAATCCAGCAAGAGTAAAAGGTAATATAGATATCTTTGATTTTGAGCTAACAGATGAAGAAATGAATGCTATAAGAGCATTGGATACTGGTAAAGGTACACATAATCCTGAAGATCCTGCAAATGAAACAAGATTAATGGGACTTAAAATACATGATTAAAGCTGAGATAAAAAATCTCAGCTTTTACTTTTTGACCAATCAAAATCTCTCATTTGATCTTGTAAATCTTTATACATATCTTTATTGTTATTATGATATATCGCATAATAAGTGACACATGCTTCATCATCACTAATAGGTATAGCAATTCTATTATTATCATTTTCTCTTAATAATGTAATATTGCTTTTAAAATAAGGTAAAGCTGAAGCTTTTGTAATTTCTTTAAAAACATCCTTATCATTTTGATAAAGCAAATGTGAGTGAGGAATCATCTTTTTACATATATCACTCCAAAAACCTATTTTTGAAAGTAGTAAAACACTATCGCCATCCAAATCATCAAAAGTAATACTTTCACACATTGCTAATGGATGAGCAGGAGGCAGCGATAAATAAAGATATTCATCAAATAGTGGCTGACAAACATAATTCTTTAATTTAATCGGATGATTGACTACTATAATCGTATATTTATAATCTTCTAATTTTTCTAGCAATTGTTGTTCATCATAATCCAATTCACTCATTACATTAATATTAGGATATAATTCATGAAATAAAGATTCTAATCCCCAAATAGGAGCAGGAGCACAGGAACCTATGCTAATCATTTGACGACTTAAATCAAAGGCATGTAAACCATCAATCATTTGATTGGTTTGATTGAGTATCTTTTTGGCATATTTGACTGCTAATAAACCATTTTCATTAATAGTTATTTTATTCTTGGTGCGATCAAATAATTTAATACCTAATTCATCTTCTAAACGTTGAATAGATCTTGTAAGAGCTGGTTGGGATATAAGCAATACTTCAGCTGCTTTAGATATGGTTTGATTTTCATATATGGTTACCAATTGTTGTAGTTGATTAAGTTCTACCATCATAACACCTCCACTATGCATTTTCATTATAGCATAATACATAAGTGATATTGTACATTTTTCTTATGTTTTTATAAAATATAAATGAAATAAAGGAGGAAATATAAAATGGAATATGTAACATTAAATAATGGCGTTAAGATGCCTAAAGTTGGTTATGGTGTATATCAAGTAACGGATTTAAAACAATGTGAACAATCAGTGGTTGATGCCATTGAAGCGGGATATCGTTTGATTGATACTGCACAATCATATAATAATGAAGAAGCAGTAGGAAATGCGATTCAAAGATGTGGTGTTAATAGAGAAGAATTATTTATTACAACGAAAGTTTGGGTTACAAACTATGGTTATGATAAGACTAAAGCTTCAGTAGAAGATTCATTAAAGAAATTAAAGTTAGATTATATTGATCTCGTATTATTACATCAACCTTTTAATGATTATTATGGTGCTTATAAGGCTTTGGAAGATTTATATAAAGAAGGTAAGATTAAAGCTATTGGTGTTTCTAATTTTTATCCTGATCGTTTAGTTGATTTAGCATTAAATACAGAAATTAAACCAGCTATTAATCAGATTGAAGTCAATGTTTTTCATCAAAGAGAATTAGATAAAACATATAATGAAAAATATAAAGTCCAATTAGAAGCATGGGCACCATTTGCGGAAGGAAGAAACAATATGTTCTCTAACCCTGATTTAAAAGCTATTGGTGATAAATATGGTAAGAGTATTGCTCAGGTTATTTTAAGATGGCTCTATCAAAGAGATATTATTTCTTTAGCTAAATCAGTTAAGAAATCGAGAATGCAGGAAAATATAGATATCTTTGATTTTGAATTGAGTGATGAAGAAATGAAGTTTATTTCTACTATGGATAAACAGGAAAGCTCGTTCTTCTCTCATTATGATCCAGCTATTGTAGAAATGATTAACGGATTACATTAAAAGAACTATGAAGTGATTTTGTCAAGTAGACAATTTAAATAATTAAAATGATTTGCTA
>JAJQEL010000065.1 GCA_021201655.1 Erysipelotrichaceae bacterium
TCCTTAGTGAACTTTTAATTATTTATTTTGTTCACTTTAGAGAATCATATCAAATCACTTCATTTTTTTCTACTTCATGATGTAGATTGGCCTGATTAAAATTAGATATAACTTTATCTTTATATGGTGTTAAATCCATATCAAAAACATTACTAATATCATGACTTTCTAGCTTACATCCAGCATTCTTTAAAGCTGTGATATAAAGCGGTTCCCTAACACCATTTTCTTTTAACAAATCACTTACAAGTAATTCATCTGGAGTCATATCAGCTAAAATAGTACCATCTTTCATTAAAATAATACGATCAATATTGCGATATAAAACATCTTCAATACGATGTTCAATAATAACAATTGTCTTATTATAATCAGTATGAATTCTATCAATCAAATCAATCGCAAAATTACCCATCATTGGATCTAATGCAGCTAAAGGCTCATCAAACAATAATATTTTTACATCATCATGCATAATACCTGCTAAGGCGACTCTTTGTTTTTGTCCCCCGCTTAAATCATAAGGAACTTGTTCAAGGAAATTATGCATATCTACAATTTTTGCTGATTCATATACACGTGGAAGCATTTCAACGCGTGGCATGTTGTCATTTTCCAGAGCATATGCGATATCTTCACCTACTGATAAACCAACGAATTGTGCATCAGAATCCTGTAAAACAGTTCCCACGCGACTACTCATTTGGAAAATACTGGCATCTTTAACTTCAAAACCATCAATTTTACAACTACCTTTAATCTCACCATCAAAAGAGAATGGAATAAGACCATTGATACAAGAAGAAAGTGTTGATTTTCCACAACCAGATGGACCTGTAATCAACACTTTTTCTCCTTCATAGATTGTTAAATCAATATGTTTTAATGTATCTTCAGTTTGTGATTTATATCTAAAGCTAAAATCCTTAAATTCAATAACTGGCTTCATTATTCAGCTTTTAAATTTTGGCCACGCTTATTACGATTTGCTAAAACTTTTAATACTGGAATACCAATAACTAATAAAACAATAATATTAGATACTGAACTAACTGCAGATTGAATTAATGTAATTGATAATTCACCACCATAGAAAATAACTGTAAACAATGGTGTAATGGCACCAAATGAAATAGCACAACCGATAATGCATAAAACCGCATAAATAATCATATGTTTAATTTCAAAAATACCATCTTCAATATAAGCACCATATAATGGTAAAGCACCAACAAACAAACCTAAGCAAGCATTACCAATAGACCAGTCAAACCAGAATCCCCAGCCACCAATCAAATCTGCAATAACATTTCCAATACCAGCTGCGCAAGCTGCAGGTAAAGGTCCAAATAAACCACCAACAATAACTGGAACAATCATAGCAGTTGTTAGACTTGTATTTGTAAAAACTTTAATAGAACCATAATTCATTAAAACACCAAATAAAGCTGCACCAATGGCAACACCTACAATTGTTTGTGTGTTCCAAACACCAATAAATTTCTGTAAAGTTGTTTTTTTCTCATTAAACAAACCCCTCTCTTTTTGATTTATCCTTATCGGATATCCCTATAATATTGTTTTATCATTCTTTTGTCAACTAATATCGACACAATTTATATAAAATATAAATATTTTCAAAAATATTTCGTCATTTTCAAAATGAATAATAAACAATTATTATCTAGTTATCCTATAGGATATATATGATTATACATAAATTGATATATTTGTCAAATAATATGAAAAAAGATTTCTAAATCTTCTTAATAGAAATCTTCCAACTCGTGCCAGTACCAACATTATAAGCTTTCGCAAAACTTCCTTGATTAATCGCAACCGCCATATGATCCAAACTATTGGTATATAATAATGTTTCACCAGTAGAAACATCTGCAAAGCTTTTAGCATATACAATCATATTTTTATAGGCAATGCGATGTTCATGTTCAATACTTATTTCTAAATAATCACCAAATGATACATTTAATTCTTTGAATAAAGTTCTTGGTATATTTGTCCATAAGCTACCAAAACGAATATCCAAAACATCAATTGTTCCTGATATCATATTATCTTCTTTTTTAGGTGCAATAGTTTTCAATTCAACTATATTATCTACACTTATTAGTGGTCCAACTCCTGCAAAATCAATGACACCACTTGCAAGTCTAGCTCCTGTATAAGCATAAATGTCTCTACCATGGAAAGTATAACTTTCACCAGAATTAGGTAATCGATTCACTGATTCATCTATTTCCCTGGCTTCAACAATGCCTATAATCTTTTTCATATGAGTTAATGTGCCATTGTCAGGTGTGACAATATATTGTCCACCAGCTGTTTTAACAACCACGCTTTTTCTATCGGATCCCACACCTGGATCAACCACAGACACAAAAACACTGCCCTCTTTCCAATAATTAACAGTTTGAATTAAACGATATGATGCTTCCCATATATCATAAGGTTGAATATCGTGGGTCAAATCAAAAATTCTTAGATTTTCATTCACACTATAAGCAACTCCATACATAGCACTTACAGCTCCATCAGACGTGCCAAAATCTGTTTGTAAAATAAGTGGCCTCATTATTTAAAACCTCCTCAAAAATAACCATATCAATTATACAGAAAAATATAAATAATGAAATACTTTTTTGCATTTTTTTTGTTTTATGATATGATGTTTTACAAGGAGGATTATTATGAGTAGAAAAATTACTGGACATACAGAATTAATTGGCTTAATTGCCACACCAATCAGACATTCAAAATCACCAGCTATGCATAATGCTGCTTTTGAAGCATTAGGTTTAGATTATGTTTATTTGGTATTTGAAGTAGGTAAAGACGAACTTGAAAACACTGTAAAAGGATTAAAAGCTATGAAAGTGAGAGGTTGGAATGTTTCTATGCCTAATAAAGCACCTATTGTCCAATATTTAGATAAAATCACACCAGTTGCTAAAATGTGTGGTGCTGTCAATACTGTTATTAATGATGATGGTATTCTTACAGGAACTATTACAGATGGTACTGGCTTTATGCATTCGTTAAAAGAAAAAAATATAGATATTATCAACAAAAAAATAACTGTTGTAGGTGTGGGTGGGGCAGCCACTGCGATCTGCATCCAAGCAGCATGGGATGGGGTAAAAGAAATATCCATCTTTAATCGTAAAGACGACTTCTTTGTAAGAGGAGAAGAAAATGTTCAAAAAATCAATAATAATACATCATGTCATGCGACTTTATATGATTTAGACGATCATGAAGCTTTAAAAAGAGAAATAAATGAAAGTGTTTTATTTGTGAATGCGACAAATGTTGGTATGGGAAATCTTCAAGGACAAATGGTTTTACCTGATATCAATTATCTTAATAAAGATATTATTGTTTATGATGTTATTTATTCTCCAGAAGAAACAGAATTGTTAAAACAAGCCAAAGCATTGGGATGCAAAACATTGAATGGTATTGGTATGATGCTTTACCAAGGTGCTGAAGCATTTAAGCTTTGGACTGGCAAAGATATGCCTATAGATGTAGTGAAAAAAGAATTAGGAATTGAAGTGATTTTGTCAAGTAGACAATTTAAATAATTAAAATGATTTGCTAT
>JAJQEL010000104.1 GCA_021201655.1 Erysipelotrichaceae bacterium
GAAAGATTCATTTGAATGGTATAAGAAAGTTATTGCAACTAATGGTGAAGATTTAGGTGATTAATGAAATAGTGGGAAACCACTATTTTTTTATACTCTCATTTGACGCACATTACCAAGTTAGCTATAATTAACACAAGGAGGTAGCGTATGCTTACTACTATGATTCTATCAATAATTATGATGATATCTATATTTGTTTTAATATGGTCTGCGGTTGCTTTAATTCAGCAAAAGAAGTTCTTTGCGACTGCTCCTAAAGATATACAAGATGCTATTATTGAAAGAGAAGAGCGATTTAAAGGTGCAAGACTATTAGGATATATAATAGGAATAGTTTGTATAATATCTTTTATTGGTGCTTTTATTTATGGGGCATATGATGGAATAGCATATAGTTATTCTTTAGTTATGTTCTTTATAAGATTTATAATTATGCTTTATCTATATAAGGCATTTGATATTATCTTTTTAGATTGGTTTTTGCTTACAAAAACACAATTTTATCAGCACTACTATCCAGAAACTAAAGACTGTGCTGGTTTCCACCAATTTGGCTTTAATCGTAAAGAACAAACAATAGAAATTATTATATATCCATTTATTGCATTATTGTTAGCAATTATTTGTAATTTATTATAGGAGAAAAACAATGAATGATAACAAATCTTTTTGGGAAAAAGTAGCTTTTATTTATACAAAATTCATGCATAAAAATAATTCTACTTATGATGATATTTGTAGTATTATTAATCAATATTTAGACGAAAGTATGAATGTTTTAGAATTAGCTTGTGGTACAGGCCAATTATCAAAATCTTTATATAATAAAGTAGATAATTATGTTGCTACAGACTTTTCACTTAAAATGATACAACATGCAAAAAAGGATCATCCT
Organism: Erysipelotrichaceae bacterium; assembly: GCA_021201655.1. Taxonomy (GTDB): domain Bacteria; phylum Bacillota_I; class Bacilli_A; order Erysipelotrichales; family Coprobacillaceae; genus JAJQDJ01. The sequence continues at coordinate 899 of JAJQEL010000104.1, forward strand.
CAAATAACATTTTCAGTCGCTGATGCAACTAACTTACACTATAAAGATCAAACATTTGATGTTGTTATAATTTCTAATGCCTTACATATTATGCCTTATCCAGATGTTGCTTTAAAAGAAATATCTCGTGTTTTAAAACCTAACGGCTTAATCATTGCCCCTACATTTGTTTATGAAGCAAATTATAACAAATTACAAATATGGTTTTTAGAGAAAGCAGGCTTTCATACTTTCCATAAATGGAGTAGAATGGAATATATTCAATATATTTCATCATTTGGTTTTAATGAAATTGAAAGTCAATTATTGAAAGGTTCACCATTAGATGAATGTATCTACATTGGAAGAAAGGACACTATATGAACAACCCTTGGAAAGACATTTCTTTAGATGATTATGAAAACCACATGAAGCTTAACTCTGTTCAGCAACTGCAAGCTTTAAATATGTTAATGAAAGAACAATTCAATACTTATCCTATTGATAATATTATGATATTGGGTGTGGCAGGTGGTAATGGTCTTGAACATATATCTCAAGATAAGTATCATAAAGTATATGGTATTGATATCAACGCTAAATATCTTCAAGAAACGAAAAACAGATATTCTCATTTAGATAATATCTTAGAATGTTTATGTATTGATTTAATGAGTGAATATAATAAATTACCACATGCTGATATGGTGCTTGCTAATTTATTGATTGAATATATAGGATATGATTGTTTTAAAGAAATTATTAAACATGTTCAACCTCAATATGTATCATGTGTTATTCAAATCAATTGTGATGATACATTTGTCTCTGATTCACCTTATTTACATGTATTTGATGATTTAAATAAAGTTCATCATCAACTTGATAAAGTATCTCTAAATAAATCAATGCAAGAAATACATTATCATAAGATTAAAGAAAAAGAATATTTATTACCAAACGACAAGAAACTATTACAATTAGATTACGAGGAGGGCTCATAATGAATACAGCAGAACAATATGGATTTTATGAAAGTGATTAGAGATTATTTAGAAAGAAATTACCAGATTGGCAAGAAAACTATATGGATAAGCTTACTGAAGAATATGTAGCATTACTGTTTAATAAAGAGGTTGATGCTTCTGAAAGATTTCGGACATTAGATAAAAGAATTAAAGAAGATAAAGGAAAAACTGGAGTAATTGCTCGTGATATAAGTAGATCTAATATGTTTTGGCTTATTCTTGATTTATTACACGATGAAGCTATTGGTATGAGTGATTTAGATGATTTTAGTGATATCTTCAAAAACAACCTTAATGATCTTTTAGCACCGTATAAATGGAAACCAAAACCTTGATAAGATTATGATGATAATTATTTAATACGTGTTATTATTAATCTCTCATGGAACCTCTCTCTGTACCTCTCATGGAACCTTTTAGTTTTCTAATAATTACTATAAAAATTATATAATTATTTTTAAATTTTTTATAGTTAGAATTATCAAAAAGAGTTCATTACAAGCGATAAAAATAGCATATGTCTTACTTTTTATCAAAATAAAAAAAAGCAAAGCATGTGGCTTTACTTTTTTTTGCCAAAATCTCATGGAACCCCTCTTGGTACCTTTTTTACAGTCCTTTTATCTTCCAATATCCTTTTGTATCAGATCCAATTCTAGTTATAATATTTTTTTGTTTCAACGAACGTATTCTTTTAGATATTGTTTTAGGACTAACTCCTACTTTTTCAGCCAAAATTTTTGCTGTATATCCAGGATCTTCTATCAACAAATTCAAAACTTCTAATTCTTTATCTGTTATCTTGACATCCTGGTTATCATTATTTATACCAGAAAAATTATCAATCACCAACTCTTTAGCCGCATCAAATTCAATCATAATATCCGATGGATTTACATGGTATATAGGTAAAGGAAAATTGTTTTCTAAACAAGAATTACACATTTTTTCAATACCTCTACCCCATGATTCAATATGACCAGCCAAGTAGAAAACATGTGCTATATTAGGATTATAAGGAATTGAAGAATGTTTTTCATAAAGACTTTCTTTAGTCCAGTTCTCAGGTAGTCTACCCACATTAGATATATACAGCTTATCATTATAAACACTTATTTGAACTGGAACTCCAGACTCATAACGTTTATGGACGATAGCATTCAATATTGCTTCACGCATACTCTCTTCAGTCACAAAATATTGTTCTACTCTTTGTAAGCCATCATAAGACATTTTGGCTTTCATATATTTAAAATGGATGAGTTCAATTACTTTATCAATTTGTTCAAATAACGAACCTCTTACCTCATCTTGATATAATAAATCTGCATCATTTTCAAAAAATCCAACCTTTATAAAAGCTCCAGTGAAATATCTTTCAGGATCTTTTGAAAATAACAATAATGCTGCATTTGTTAAATATCCATTATTAATAAGATGAAGTTTATCAAGCAAAACAAGAGGTTCTTCTTCTAAAATAACAGAATCAATACGTTTCTTTCTAGTCGCTAATTTTTTAAAATGATCAATAGCACCTAAATCTAAATCATCTACTAACACTTGAGGATGAGGTACATTATCCCATGTGGCGCCACGTTTTCTTAATATAAAACTTTCTAATTCGACACCTGTTAATTTTTGTGTAGTACTACCACTACGATAATAATAATTTCCCTTACATGATATAGCAATTAGATATGATGGTACATCAATTTCAAGATATTCTAATTTTTTATCTTTCAACAAATTGATATTAACAACTATTCCCATAGCATCTCTAATTTTACTAGGCAGAATTTCCAATAATTCTCTAGAATCATTGATTCCTAAAATATTACCATTATCATCAACGCCTATATAAATTTTACCACCTTGATTATTTGCCATACCACAAACAGTATTTAAAATATTATCTTTCCAAGTGGATTTCCATTCTATATTTTGATTTTCGTTATTCATCGTACATACCTCCAATCTTATTAACATGTACAATATTTCATATATTTATTATACCATAAATATTTGCTTTATACAAACATAATGTTCGTATTATCCAAATTATATATTACCCTATTTTAACAAAATCATGCAAGTTTAGTTAGATATCTAAAAAAGTTCCTAACGGAACTTTTATTACCATTTATTAAAATGTACACGATTTTCTTCAAATCTATCTTCTGGATCCTTATCCCTTAACAATTCACCATCAGGATAACCAAAAGATATAATAGAATGAGGTATAATATCTTCAGGTAAATCAAATAATTCTCTTAAATTATTTACTCTATCCATTTGTGGATAAGTTCCTAACCAAACAGATCCAATACCTAAATCAGTAGCAGCTAAAATCATATTTTCACAAGCAATACTACAATCAATAATCCAATAATCTTTTGCTAATTTAAACGCTCTACTTAAATCACCACATACTAATATTCCCATATTAGCATTTTTCAATAATTGTGCCGGTTTACCATTACAATCAGCCATCTTACTCAATGTTTCCTTATCTCTTACAACAATAAATGACCAATCTTTTGCATTAGTACAACTTGGTGCACTCATAGCTGCTAATAAAATCTCATGTAACTGTTCATCAGTGATTTCTTGATTTGTATATTTTCTGACACTTTTTCTTTTTTTAATAATATCTAATGTATTCATAATATCCTTCCTTTCACATATATTATAACGCACTTTTTTATATTTAACAAAATTATTACATAAAAAAGATTGATGTATGTTATAATAGCATTATAATTTTCAAGGGAGGTTTGAAAATGCCGGCAGGTTACACACATTTAGATTTTGGCAAAAAAGTATATTCTAAATTAAATTCTACTTTACAGAATCAAATAAAACCCTATATAGATTATTATAATATTGGTGTTCATGGACCTGATATATTATTTTATCACAGAGTGTTTGTAAGAACACGTGTCAATGAATTAGGTTCAGCTATGCATTATGAAGAAGCATATCCTTTCTTTTTAGAAGCTAAAAAGCTTATCAAAGAAAATCCTAATTCTGATGCTGCTTTAGTTTATATCTTAGGTTTTATCACACATTTTACTTTAGATAGTACATGTCATCCCTATATTTATCAGTTGCAAGATGAATTAAATAAAACCCATAGTGAAATCGAATCAGAATTAGATAGAGAAATTATTGTAAGAGAAGGAAAAGATCCATTAAAACAATCCATGAGTGAACATTTACATCCTAGCAAGGAAGTTTATGAAGTCTTAGCTCCTTTCTTTCATCTAACTGAAAAAGAAATCAATGAAACATTACATTGGATGATATTTTATTTGGATTGTATAAGAGCGCCAGGAAAAATAAAAAGAGGTTTTATATTAGGTTTTATGAAGATAGCAAGGATGTATGATAAATTTAGTGGTTTATTGATTAGTTATCAAAAGGATAATGAATTAACAAATGCTATTAATGAGTTAATTAATAAAGAAGAAAATGCTGTTGATTTGGCTGTTTCTTTAATTAATGAATTTATTGAACATCTAGATGATGATTATTTAAATGAGAGGTTTAAGAGAAATTATGAGTGATTTAACAAAATTAGAGAAATATTGGATATTATACGATGTTGGTAATAGTGCTTTTACTTTAATGGTTGCTACTATTGTACCTATATATTTTAATTATTTAGCAGGGCTTGCCAGTATTAGTGAGACAGATTATTTGGCTTATTGGGGTTATGCGACTTCCATAACAACTTTAATTGTAGCGATTATTGGTCCTGTATTAGGATCTATTGTAGATACAAAAGGTTATAAAAAGCCTATTTTTACAATTAGTATGATGATTGGGGTTATTGGTTTAGCTATTTTATCGGTTCCGACTTCATGGATTATTTTCTTAACAATATTTGTTGTCGCAAAAGTCGGTTATAATGCTAGTTTAATATTTTATGATTCAATGTTATTAGATGTGACAACAGAAGAGAGAATGGATAATGTTTCTTCTGCAGGTTATGCCTGGGGTTATATTGGAAGTTGTATTCCTTTTGTATTAGCTTTAGTATTAGTATTGATGTATGATTCTATTGGTTTAAGTTTTAATGTAGCTATGGCTTTAGCGTTTATTATTAATGCTGTGTGGTGGTTAGGCATGACGTTACCATTACTTAAAAACTATGAACAAAAAACATTTTATACCTAGACCTGAACATCCTATCAAAGAAAGCTTTGGTAGATTAGCACATGCTCTTACAGAACTAAAAGAAGATAAGAAAGTATTATTATTCTTAGTGGCATTCTTCTTCTATATTGATGGTGTCTATACAATTATAGATATGGCTACTGCCTATGGTAGTGCTTTAGGATTAGATACAACAGGGCTATTATTAGCCTTATTAACAACTCAAATTGTGGCTTTTCCATTTGCTTTATTGTTTGGCTATTTATCTAAAAAATATAAAACTGATTTATTGATTCAAATATGTATTATTGCTTATACAGGTATTGCCTTATTTGCAATTCAATTGGATAAACAATGGGAGTTCTGGTTATTAGCTGTTTGTGTTGGTATGTTCCAAGGTGGTGTCCAAGCTTTATCTCGTTCTTATTTTGCTAAGATTATTCCTCCTGAAAAATCAGGTGAATATTTTGGATTATTTGATATTTGTGGTAAAGGAGCATCTTTTTTAGGAACATCATTAGTGAGTATTGTTACACAGTTAACAGGTCATATGAATTTAGGTGTTGGTGTTATTTCAGTGATGTTTATTATAGGTATATTCTTTTTTAGAAGACAAGCTAGAGTTGAGTAATCAACTCTTTTTTTGTTGATGCTTTATTTATAAATTGATACAATTTATATAAGGAGCGATTGAATATGGATATTGAAGAAAGAGTAAGTATTGCTAGAAATGCACATAAAGAAGGTTATAATTGTACGCAAGCGGTTATTTGTGGTTATTTAGATTTGTTTGATATTCCTAAAGAAGAAGCGATGAAGATGGCTTATGGTTTAGGTAGAGGTGTTGGTGGATCATTTGAGATTTGTGGAACATTGACAGGTGGTGCCATGGTTTTAGGTGAAGTATTAACGGATGGTAAAGCGAATCCGCAAACAAAAAAAGAAATTTATGATACAGTAAAACAATTAGTTGACGAATTTGAAAAGAAACATCATGCTGTTACATGTGGTGAATTGTTGGGTATAAAAAAAACCGACAAAGAAGTGATTAAACTTCCTTGTCGAGATATGGTTGAAGAAGTCGTTAGAATGTTAGAAAATTACGTTATCTAACAAACATTCTTATCAGTTTATCTTTTAAGTTATTGAGTGGATAATAACGCATTGGTAAGTCAATCCATCTGGCTTTTTTAACAATGCTTCGTGTATGCGAGAACGTATCAAAGCTTTTCTTACCATGGTAAGACCCCATACCACTATTGCCTACACCACCAAAGCCTAATTTAGAAGTAGCTAAATGAATAATAGTATCATTAATACATCCACCACCAAAACTACAAGATTGAAGTAATTTATTTTGAATGTTTCTATGAGATGAGAAAATATAGAATGCTAAAGGTTTTTCTCTACTATTGACAAATTCTATAACTTCATCAATATCGTTATAAGTAATAATTGGTAAAATAGGACCAAATATTTCTTCTTGCATAAGTGGATTATTTGTATCATTGATTGATACTAATGTTGGAGCAATTTTTAAAGTAGAAGGATTACTATTGCCACCACAAAGTATATCTTGATTTTCTAATAAATGATTAAGTCTATCAAAGTGTTTTTGATTGATGATTTTAACAAGTTGTTCATGTTCTATTGGATTATCTCCAAAAAATTCATGAATAACTTTTTTCATATAACTTACAAAATCATCTTTTAATTCCTCTCTAATAAGTAAATAATCAGGAGCCACACACGTTTGACCTGCATTCAAAAACTTTCCCCAAGCGATACGTTTTGCTGCCAACTTTAAACTCTTACCATCATCCACAATACATGGACTCTTCCCACCTAATTCTAAAGTAACTGGTGTTAAATACTTACTAGCTTTTTCCATAACTAAATGTCCAACATTGACACTACCTGTAAAGAAAATATAATCAAAACGTTGTTCCAATAAAGCTGTATTCTCTTCTCTACCACCTTCAACAACACAAACATGATTAGGATCACATGTTTCATTAATCATTTTATAAATGACATGAGATACATGTGGAGCATAAGCGCTAGGTTTTATAATAACACAATTCCCTGCTGCTATAGCACCTATAGCTGGTTCCATTGACAACATAAAAGGATAATTCCATGGACTCATAATAAGTGTAACACCATAAGGCTCAGCGTATTCAAAACTTGTGCCATAAAATTGAGCTAATGGTGTCCATGTATAATGTTTCTTGGCCCAATGTTTGATATGTCTTAATTGATAATTCAGTTCTGACAAAGTCAAACCGACTTCACACATATAGGATTCTACTTCACCTTTATTGAGATCTGCTTTTAAAGCACCTAATATTTCAGCTTCATTATCTTTAATCCATTGTCTTATCTTCTTTAAAGTTTTGATTCTTGTATTAATATCTTTGGTTTCATTAGTATAAAAATATGTTCTTTGATTATCAACTATATCTTTAATATCCATAATGACCTCCTAATATATCTAATATATCTTGCTTAGTAACATTCTTAGCATTGACAATCATAGCCCCATCATTCATTGCTTTTTCTACAATCATATCCATTGATTCGTTAAGATTATCAATATCTAATAAAGATATTGGAAGATGAGTTTGATTATGCAACTCATGTTGTAATGTTTCTATACATTCAATGGTTTTTATCGCACGTTTATCTTTAGGCGTAGAAGCATATAAATCACTTCCACCTACATATAATAATAATTCCCCATATAAATCATGACAAACATCTAAATTAAACTTCATACAAGGCACTAACAACATACTCATTGCATCACCATGAGGAATATGACACACTGCTCCTAATGCATGTCCAATACCATGAACAACGCCAACCATTGAATTAGAAAATGCACAACCTGCATTATATGATGCAACTGCTAAAGCAAGTCTTCCTTGTTTATCTTTAGGATTAGAAATAACTTTATTGATATTATTAAATATCATTTGAATTGCTGAAGTTGCATAAATATCACTGATTGGATTCTTTCCTGAACAACTATAAGCTTCTATGGCATGCGTCAGGGCATCTACAGCTGTTGATGCTGTTGTTTTTAATGGTAAAGATAGTGTCATATGACTATCGATTAATGCAACATGTGGTTGCATATGTTCAGATATGATTTCCATTTTAATATTTTTATCAGGATTCGAAATAACAGCTACAGCGGTTGCTTCACTACCAGTTCCACTAGTAGTAGGGATGACAAAGAAAGGTATTTCATCAACTTTCTTTAAGATTTCAAAACCTACAATATCTTCAAAATGATTCGTCTTTTGACTAATCATTAAAAATGCCCCTTTAGCACTATCAATAACACTTCCACCACCCACGGCAATAATACCATTACAATGATTATCTTTATAATTCTTAACAATATCCTCAATCACATATGTTGAAGAATCAACAGGTATATCACTGTATATAATATATGGTATAGTTAATTTCTTAGTTACTAAATCTATCGTCTTAATTTTTACTAAAGTCTGATCAGTAATAATCATTGCTTTAGAAATATCATATTGTTCACACTCAAAATCCAATTGATCCAAAGCATCAACACCTGCAATCAACTTTGTACGATTCACAAATTCAAAATAATTCATCCTTACCTCCTACGCAATAAGCGCTTTTAAATAAACCAACAACATAGGTTGATATCTTTTTTCTTCATGATTCAATATTCTTCTTGTCATAAATCTAGGAAACAAATATGTTTCTACTAAATCTACACAACGTACAAAACGCATACTTTCGTAAATATCTCCTTTTAACACAAATGCATGCTCCAAATAAGCTTGTTTTACACTCATCATCCCTGCAAATACTTTAAAAGCCCCATTAACACTTTTAAAAGTAATCACAATATCTCCATCATCTTGTTTAATCTTTGATAAACCTTTTTGATAAGTATATTTCATCGTTAAGTGTGGCCCGTTTCTAACTTTTAATACGATTGTTTTATCTTCTTTCCAGCCATCGAGTTCCTCATGTACTCGCTTATCATCTTTGTATAACACTTTCATACCACGATAAAGAAATTGTAAAACAATGTGAATAATTAATTTTTTCATATTACACCTCATATTTCTTTTTCAATATACACCGAATTTTTCAAAAGTACAACATATAAAAATAAGGAAACACCTCGTTTTCTTACTCTTCTCCTAAATATTTTTCTGTATGTTTATAATTAACAGCATCACATATTCTTCTTAATCCCTCTTCTAATGTGGCCTTCGGACAAACTAAATTTAAACGAATAAAGCCATCAGAATGTTGAACAAACATATTACCACCTTCTAATAAAACGCCTGCCTTATATGCAAAGAACATTGGTAAATGTTCATCTTGATCAAAATAAGCATTTAAATCAACCCAAGCTAAATAGGTTGCTTCACTAATTTCCATTTTTGCTTTTGATAAGTGTTGTTGTAAATAATCTTTGGTAAATTCAAAATTATGATCTAAATAAGCACATAATTCTTTCACCCAGGGTTCTCCTTTTTCATAAGCTCCTTGCGCTGCTGCAATACTTAAGGGATTATCAAAGTTATAATGTCTTTCTAACCATATATTTCTTAATTCTTCATCTCTAATGATAATATTAGAAATCATCATCCCTGCTAAATTAAATGTTTTACTAGGTGCCATACAAGTAATCAATTTTTGATATGTAGGCATCACTTTACCTAAAGGAATATGTTGTTGATTTGTACGCAGTAAATCACAATGGATTTCATCAGAAATAACCCATAAATTATTATCTTCAACAATTTGCGCAATCTTCTTAAGTTCATCCTCTTTCCATACTCTTCCTGTTGGATTATGAGGATTACATAAGATGAATAATGTTACTTTAGGATCACTTGCTTTGTTCGCTAAATCATCAAAATCAATAGAATATCTACCATCCTCATAAATCAAATCTGAACAAACACTTTCTTTATGATTCACATCTGCTGCATATTGAAAATATGCATAAGATGGTGTTAAAAATAATACTTTCTCATCATCTTTTAGTATGTAATCAACTAATTCATACAACGCTGGAATAACCCCATTAGACATAACCAATTCTTCTCTTACAAAAGTCCATCCATATCTTTTTTGACACCAGCCTACAAAAGCATCATAATAACTCTTTTCAAAAACTCTTGTATAACCAAATATTTTTTTATCTAATCTTTCCTTCATTGCATCAATGACTACATCAGGCGTCGCAAACTCCATATCTGCTACCCACATACGAATAAATTCTTCATCCTTATAAGGAAAAGTCATACTATCATCAGCGTGGAAAATATAACTTCTAAAACCATCCGCATTCATGGCATTCGTATGTCTTCTATCAATAATCTCATCAAAATTGTACATTTTTATCTCCTCCTTTTTTGACTTATTTTATTTATTTTTAAATATTCGTCAAAAAGGGAATGTTTCTTAAAACGAAACTATTTTATAAAAAAGTTTCGTCAAAGTAGAATAAATAATATTATTTTGATATAATGAATAAAAATAATTTTTAAATCAATCAAAAATCAAAATTTGTTGATTTTAAAGAAACGGAGATAATATGAAAATTAGTCAGGAAATTGGTAAAAAAATACGATATACAAGACAAAGTCAACATATGACTTTAGATGAACTTGCAAAAACTATATGTAAAAGCAAATCAACGATATCTAAATATGAAAAAGGTGAAATTATTATTGATATTGAAACATTATATGATATAGCTGATGCTTTAAATGTGCATATTGATGAATTGCTCTATTATAGTCAAGAATTAACACCGATTGTTACTAATAGTTCTATACCTAGCTTTTTTGAAGGTGTGAAACAGTTTTATGCTTATGTATTTGATGGACGTAATAATCAAATCATTCGTTGTGTGTATGATGTGTTGTCAAATAATAATGAACAATATCAAATCATGATGTATATGAATTTTAAGAGTTATGAACATTATCAAAGATGCGAAAATACTTATTATGGTTATATGGAACACTATGATGCTGTTACAAATATTATGATGACGAATCAGGATTCACCAATTGAAAAAGCAAGTGCCCATATATTGGCTTCGTATTTATCATCGGATACTAAATGGGGATTGTTTACAGGTTTGTCTTCAAGACCGATGATGCCTATTGCGACTAAGATGTTATTTTCGAAAGTGATATTGGAAGGAAATGAAGAATTAGTGAATCAATTAAAAATATCGAAAGAAGATATTAGAATATTAAGATCATATAATATGTTATCAATTATGTAAAAAATCTGGCATAAGCCAGATTTTTAGTATTGGTATTTCCACATATATTTTCTTTTACTTAATGGATGGTTACGCATATCTGCTAATAAGTTATTAAATACACCTAGCATTGCAGTATGGAAGTCATAATCAAAGTATTCGCTGACTTCACCTAAATCATCCATACCATATTTTTCAGGATCGATGACAGTGAAATGATGATTGTATTGACTTAAGAATGTAATAGCTCTTTCGTCCAATGGTTTTGTTTTACCAGTTGATTTTAATAATAAGAATGCTGTATCTGGATCTGTGATTTCAAATGGCCCATGGAAAAATTCTCCTGTATGAATAACTGAAGAGTTTATCCATTGCATTTCCATCAAAATACAAATTTGTTGTTGCTGAGCAGCAGACCAAGAAGTACCAGAACCCATTGTATAAATGATATTATCATCCTTATAATCAATAGAGAATTTAATTGCTTCAGGAACAATAGCTTTTTCAGCAGCTGGAATTAATGTGTTCATCTTTTTCATAGCATCCATCATTAATTCATATTGACCAGTACCTTCTACTTGATGTAAAGTTTCAATGGCAATTTTTAAGATATAACCAGTTTTACTTACTTCATAAACATCTTCAGATAAATCCTTAAATAAGATAACATAATCAGATACTTGATGAATACCATTGTCTTCATCTTCATGAGTCATACCAATAACAGTAGCTCCTAATTTTTTGGCAACTCTTCCAGCTTCAACTGTTTCAGCTGTGTTACCGCCACGTGATGAAATAACAACAATAGAGTTTTCATTAATACATGTAGGTGTATCATGTACAAATTCATTTGAAGATGTATAACTTGTAGTAATATTCTTAGCTTCTCTAGTAACGTAGTAGTATGGCGCATAGAAACAAGCTAATGAACCACCAACTCCAGTAAAACTTATGTTTTTAATTTCCTTTTCTGCAGTAATTTCTGCAATCATTTTTTGAACATCGAACATTTAAACTTCCTCCTTATATACTTTCCTAACGTTCAATAATCTATGAATTAACTTATCTCTAAGTAAATTCCTTAAATAGCTAATATTCCAAAGTAGTTCAAGATAATACCTACAAAGAAACATGAAATAATAACAACCATAGGTTTAACACCTTTTTTAACTAAGAAATACATAATTCCTGTTAATACTAATGGAATCATTTTTGGTAAAATTCCATCTAATACTTCCTGTAAAATCAAGGTTTCCCCATAAGCTAATGGTGTTGTAATAGTGACTAAACTTGCAACCATACCACCAATAACCATCAAGCCTGCGACACTACATCCAAACATAATCTTATCCATCAAATTACTATTTGCGATTTGTGATAAGAACTTCTGACCATTAAGATAACCTAATTTAGCACCATACCAAGTAATTGGGAAACTCACACCAAATGAAATAGCCATCGCTAAAATCGGACCTAAGATGGATCCATTTTGAGCTAATGATACCCCAATACTCATAGCTATGACTCTCACAGTTCCCTGAAATAATGAATCTCCTACACCTGATAAAGGACCCATTAATGCAACTTTAACTGATTTGATCATATTTGGATCAAAAGTATCAGGATTTTCAGCATATTCTTCTTCCATAGCAGCTGTTAAACCTAGTACAAATGCCCCAAATTGAGGTGTGATATTAAAGAATTCCAAGGCACTCTTATATCTTTCTTTTTTCTTTTCATCTTCTTCTGGTTTTGGATAAAGACGATCTAATGTTTTAGAAATACCCCACATAAATGCAGTATTCATTTGTCTTTCATAATTCCATAAGGCCTGCATACACCAACCGCCCCAGAAGTATTCTCTAACTTTCTTATTTAATGGATAATTTCTTTGAGCTTCTAAACCTTCTCTTGACATCTTTCTCTCCTCCTCTAAAAATCATCTTCTAGCTCATCATAATCATCAGATGGGCCTGCTGTTTGTAAATTGTTGCCATCACCGAATTTCAATTGATATAACACAATGGCAACAATGATTGAAATAACTGCAATAGCTGTTAAACCTAAACCTGAATATGCTGGTATCGCAAATCCTAAGAAGAAGTAAATACAATTTTTAGCATTAATCATAGTTGATAATAACATTGCAAAACCAAAGAATGAAATAAGGTTAGCACCCAATGAAACACCATTCATAATGAAATCTGGTACAGCATTAACAATCGCTGTAATTAAATCATTACCAAAATAAACTGCTAAAAATACTGGAATAAACTTAAATACTGAATAAACTATTGGTCCATATAAAATATGTACTCTTCTAGCTTTTGCATATTCGCTCTTTTCTACATAATTATCACATGTATGACATAATTGAATACGAATAACATCAGCAACTGTAGTTAATAATTGATCTAACAATGTCATTGGTACAGCAATAGTCAATGCTGTTTCAATAGATGCACCTGATGAAATAACCAAAGCACAACCAGTAATAGATCCAATATTCATATCCACACCTGATGCTCCTATACTCATCATACCTAAAGTAATCATTTCCATTTGAGCACCTACCAACAAACCTGTCTTAAGATCACCCATAATAATTCCAACAAGTGTACATGTAATCAATGGTCTTTCAAAATTCAAACGACCTAATAATCGTGAATCTAATACCATGAATACAGCCACTAAACCAATTAAAATAGCTTGTAACATTTTGACTCTCTCCTTAATCTAAATTTAATTCTTCTCTTTTTGACGTTGGTAACTGCTGCATGAAGATTTTAACTCCTGCATTCATTATTTTCTTTGTATCAGCAATTTCCTCATCATTGAGATATACAACTTGACCAAATTGTTTTGATCCTTCTTTTTTAGCAATCCCACCATAATTTATTTCTTTAATTTTTGGATAACCTTCGATAAATCTTGAAGCATCTTTCGTACAACCGAATACAATAAAGATTGTATCTTTTAATGTTTCTACTTTAGGCATCTTTGATAAAGCATTTTCAACTGTAAATATATTCAATCGACATCCTGATGGTTTTGACATATTCAATGCCATTTTTTGAAATTCATCATTTGCTGCTTTATCATCAATGACAATAATACGATTAGCCCCTAAAAACTGTGTCCATGAAAATGCTACTTGACCATGTACCAATCTATGATCAATTCTCACTGCTTTAATCATTTCTTTCACCTCCGTTCCTTTTAGGTAGTGTCAAAGCTAAGTATAATATTTAGGATTTTCACTACCTGGTTCTTTCCATTGAGGGCTGGGCTAGCCCAGCCCTTAAAAAATTTTTTCATCTATTTTTTTCGATTTTCTCTAAATTTTAACTAAAAAAAAGATGAAACACTCTGTTATACTAGTTTCACCACAAAACAACGAAAGGAGTGTTTCATCGTGGACAGTATAACACAAATTACTGATATTTTAAATTCTTTTTCTAAATCTAACTTTAAATTTACTCAATATATTGAATTCTTCAATCTTATCAAGGAAATCCCTAGTTCAATTTCTTATCGCTTGAATAATATTGAGTTTATTACTCATCTTGAACAGGCTAAATTGCATATTGAATGGCTTTGTAATTATTTTGATGATTACATCAATCCTGAACTTAAGAAAAATTACAATAAGATAGCTAAAACAAAGTCTAAGAAAGAATCTATGGTTCTTTATGCGGATTTTTCTGTTGATAAGAAGAAACCTATATTTGATACAAAAAAACCTGAACAGATGTCTTTTAATGATCTTATCAAGCAATCTCTTGAACAAGGCAAGGAAATCAAACCTGTTAAAAGAAGAAATAATAAGCTTATTGCATATAAAGGCTTATGTCCTTCTTGTGGTGCACCTGATGATTATATTTATGATAATAATGGTAAAGGTACACAGTTTAAATGCAAGGTCTGTTCAAGTACTTTTGCATTAAAGAAGACTTCTTCTGATGGAATAGGCATTTATTGTCCTTACTGTAGATATAAACTTGATCAGCATCATGATAGAAATGGTTATCTTGTCCTTAGATGCCCTAACTATAAATGTCCTAACTATCTTCATAACTCAAAATTAGTTAAAGAAGGCAAAGGTGAGCATCTTAAGACATCCAGTGGTGAATATCTTCTTCACTATCATTACAGGGATTTCAAGTTTAATTTAAAGGATTTAGCTAAGCCTGATAATAATATTAAAACAAAGGTTAATCTATCAAATATTGCGAATCATCCTAAAACTCTAGGATTAGTATTGACATATTACGTTGATTATGGCCTTTCATCAAGGAAAACATCTCTTATACTATGGGAAGTCCATGGTATAAAAATATCCCATCAGACCGTATTAAATTACGCTGAAGCTGTTGCAACTCATGTAAAGGCTTTTGTCGATAATTACCCGTATAAGCTTCGCAGTCTTTTATCAGGTGATGAAACCTATATAAAGATTAGAGGCAAAAATCATTACGTATTCTTCTTTTCAGATCCAGTCACAAAGGTTATTACATCATATACAATATATGGTACAAGAAATACCTTTGATGCCTGCAAGGCTATTCATGATTCATTAAGTCATTACGACACTATCCCTGATGATATGACAATAATCACTGATGGAAACCCAATTTATAACGCTGCACAGCTGTTTTTTCACATCAATGGTATTGATTTTGATCTTCACCAGGTTATTGGTGTCAAGAATCTTGACGAGGAATCAAAGAAATACAGACCATATAAACAGATTGAAGAACGCTTAAACCGTACATACAAGCAGAATTACTATGGTACAAATGGATATGATTCACTAGATGGTGCAAATACATATATGATTTTGTACGTAGCATTCTTTAATTTCCTAAGAAAACATTCAACATTAGGTTATAAGACACCAGTAAATGATGGATTGTTTGATGAAGATATGCGTATATATGATAAATGGTTAAAGCTAATAGATTTAAGCAATCAGTATAATATGAATTAAAATATCACTCCTTTTTAGCAAATCTCAAATTAGGCTGTGAGAGACGATACCCTCATTGCGCCCTTTTTTGAGCTTTTTTTTGTGTCAATTTAGCAGTTTATTGAAATTTTTGAATTTGTGAAAATCACAAATCTATAAAATCATTAAAAATTCTAAAAATATGTGGTTAGCATATAGCACATATTTTTAGTTTTTCATAGTTTTTCATAAACTTTTGACTCTACCTCCTTTTAAATATCATCATTTTCTAAGTTGAAATCATTCAAAAGAGCATTCACATATTTAATATGACTTAAGCTATCATGTGTTCTCTCTTCTAACATATCTTTATCTACACAACCTGGTGTTAATAATAATTCAACTAGAAATGTTAAATTCGTATTAGTGATCAAATGAAATGGATATTGCCCTAAATACTTAACAAATCCATTATTCACACTTCCACCCATCATATCAGTACATATCACCAAATCTTCTTTTTCAAAATCATGATTATTCATCAATGTTTCAATGGTTTGATTTAAATCAAAATCTGGCGTTGTATAACAACATAATGTATGGAGATTTTTAACCTCACCGACAATAATTTTTAATGCACTTTTAAATCCATCTGCTAGCTCTCCATGAGTAGCTATAATTATTTGTTTATTATTCTTCATTTCTATTCCCCTTACCTTCTATTTCATCAGCAGCTATAAAATCATATAAATATGCAATTTCACTTGTTGGAATGGTAACATTGTATCTTTTTGTTATGTCTGAAAAAGCACTTAATACATTTTGGATAAATGATTGATGTTCAATTTCAAATTGATCCAAATTTTCAAATTCAGTAATAGCTGACTTTGTAACCAATCTTTCAATCAAACAACATACATGAATATATATTCCTATAAGTGTTTTGCCACTAAATCGCTTATTAAGACAATCTTGTAAATTATCCACTGCCATACTTACATTATCTAATAATATCTTTGGATTTAAGATGGTGAGGTAACCAACAACATTCTGCAATGTAAAATTTCTTCTTAATTCATCTAATAACATATCTAGTTCATATGGTGATAAATACTTAGATAATCTTTGCATAATAATATCAATATTATTTCCAGAGATAATTTCTTCTAAAGCAACAAATACTTGTCCTTCAATATGCGGATTAGCAGTTCCAGTGATAAAGAGTATATTATTATATGAAAATCTTTCAAAAGATTGACCTTTGGTCACTAGTTGATTAAAATCACATACCTCTAAATCAACTGGAATTGAGGGAGGAAAACTGCTTTCAAACAATTCACGCATGCGTTGCGCCATATGTAATCCACTTTCACTTGTAAACAAGATAACATCATTTTTCTTACGATTAATAATCGTATAATGAGCTTTAGATTCTTCACTTACAGCTTTTAATGTTGTTTCGATATCCTTTTCATTTAATATATATTCTCCTGCATGTAATGCACTTCTTGTAGAAACATTATTGATAACACCAACATTACAATTAATGGCTTGACTTAAACTATTACCTAACTGTTCTAACGAACCCATATCTACCATAACGATAACATCACTATGATGCATACGATTCAATTTTTCTACGATATTATCTTTAATTTGATCAACACTGACATCTAAGGACATATCAATAGCTTCAAAAATATAATGTCCTAATAAAGTATTAACAGCTTCAGCAATCGAAGTTGCAGTAGAATAGCCATGACAAACAATCAAACCAAATATCTTACGTCTAGATATTTCTGCATTATAATGATGAAGATAAACTATCATCATAATAAGTAGAATATCATTAACTTGAATTTCTAAATTGGCATTCATTAAATGATTTATTTCCTCGGCAATAGTCACTTCATTGCACAAGGCATCACGCATTTTATTGATTGCATCATCTATCATTCGACGATTTGACTTTTGCCATTTTTCAATAGAAGAACTATATAAATCATTCATATAAATCAGTTTTGCAACTGAACAACAGAATCCACTAGGTAAATTAATAAATCTTTTCTTAATTAATATATCCACAATATTATTTAACGATGTTTCGATACCTTGAATTCTTTCTGGTGGTATACGTTGTTTAAAGGATAAATAATCATTTAATAAATCAAAATAATGTTTACTATCTTTTAAAGCACCGGAAATATCATTTTTAGAAAATGGTTTTAGTATACGATTATAATAATCTAAAATAAAATCTATTTCTTCACTACGTTTATAGGTTGCTGTATCAATATATATAAGATCTTCATCCAAAGTAATTGGTATAGTTCGAATGAGATGATCAGGTAAATTGTAAGTATGAACAACAATGACATCATTTGATGGTTTTTCTCTTAAAGCACTGGCACACATCATTTGAATAGCCGATCTTAATCCAAGCATATTATTATCATAAGTACCATTGACTAAAGCTCTTAATACAGCATTACTTATTTTGATATTCTTTTTCATGATTTTTCCTTCGTTTTTCACGAAGTGAATAATGAGCTCTTCTTTTTCCTCTTGTCCTTTATCTATAAGCGAAGGCATTTCTAAAATAATAGGTATATTTTTTAATAATCTATTATGAAAGACAATATTTGGATTAGTCTCGCTTAATATCATGAATCTTATGATTTTAGGATTGGTTTTAGTTGCTTGCTGGTTCCTAATTGTTTCAATAAGATGCGATAATTTGTCTTGTAAATCATCACTCATATATTGACCACCACATATCATTAAGACTAAATGATTGTATTTTTCAATTAAACCAGGACTATCTTTTTTACCAAAGATTTTTTGACAAATAAGTGCACTATTTAAAGATGTTAATTCTAATTTATAGAGTTTTGTATCAGATTGGATGATGCCTTTTCTTGCAGCATTTTCAAAGATTGTTGTACATAGTGTTCTTTTTCCAGTTCCTTTTTCACCATATATAATCATTGGTAAGCCACAATTAGGATATTCAAAGCCTTCTCTAACTTGTTTAATAATGGTTGATAAAGATTGATCACTACCAATAAGCTTAGAATAATTGCTATCTATTTTAGAATGATTCATAACATATTGTTTTAATTCATCTAAATCATAGAAATCATCATCCTGAAATGGTATTTGATATATTTCTTCCATCTTTTTGCGATGAAAGAAATAAACAGGTCGTGAATTGACTTTAATGATTAGATTGTCTTTAACCAATTCATTAAGATACTGACTTGCCAAACTTCGACTAATATGTAATTGTTCACTAATAAAGCTTGCTGTAAATTGACTCGCTATCGTAAAGTCAAAATCTTCTGTTTTCTCTTTTACATAAGTAAGGATTTGTTCTTTTGTACTATTGACCATATTGTTCTCTCTCCTTTCCGTAATATTTTTCTTGAGTACAATATATATTATTTTGTTAATAAATTTTGCTTGTGACGAAATCATTGTCATTGTTTTTATGATTTTAAAACTTTTCGACAAACAAAAACTGTTTTCAACACTTTTATCTAAACAAAAAAGATTCTTGTGTTGATACAAGAATCTCTTATAAGTTTATACTTGGTAATGTAAAGCCTCTACCATTAACACTATGAATATCACTACTAATGATAAATGCTGTAGGATCTATTTGTAGGATAAGTTCATTGACATGCGGATATTGACGACTACTTATGACTGATAAAACTGCTTTTTGAGGTTGTTTTAGATAACCTGTAGTAACTTCTACATATGTACAACCCCTATCAATTTCTTTAAGAATGATTTCTGATATTTCCTGATATTGCGATGATATCACCAATACTTGAATGTTTTTTTCTCCAATAAATAATACTTTATCTAAAACATAATTGGTGATAAAAACCATCACTAAACCATAAAGAATACCCTCTAAACTAGAAAAGAAAAGTTGCAGAATTAATATGAATGAATCACATACATTCATAAGCATCGCTATGGATAATCCTGTTTTTTTATTGATAATGAGTGGAGGTACATCCATACCTCCTGTACTATATCCCCTTCTAAAGACAATACCAATTCCTAATCCAATACATATACCAGCATAAATCGTACTTAACAATATATCTTGAGTTATATTTTGTAGTGGTTCAAGATTTTCAAAAACTTCTAAGAATATCGGAAAAGCAAATGTACTTAATATTGTTCCTGCTACAAATGCTCTTCCTAAAAATATTAATCCTGCCATCAACATCAAAACATTAAATATAAAAACTACACTTGTGTGACTTAATCCTGTGAAGTTCTCACAAATCAAACCTATACCTGTAGCACCACCAACAATTAAATTAGCAGGCAAAGCAAATACTGCGTAACCAAATGCTAAAATAGCATTTCCAATTAATACACATATCACATCAACTAAAAATTTTTTCAATTAAATTTCTCCTTATAAACAATGAGTTAGATTGACCGCCCATTGCCCTTCACTATATCTTCTCATACCCAAAACAACACGCATGATTTGTTCCAATTGACAAATCATAAAAACCAAAGCAATACTTTCTATATGAAATACATAAACACATATAAATGCTAAAGGAATACCAACTCCCCACATCATACCACTATCCAATAATGTCAAGGCTTTTAAATCACCTCCAGCTCTAAGTGATGCAAAAATAATCACCACAAAGAAGCGTAAAGCTATTTTTAATGCAAACACTTTAACTATTAAATCTGCTTCTCTCACTACTGTATTGCTGGATAAATGAAATAATGAAACCAATAATTCTGAACCATTAAAAACAAAGGCAAAACATCCTATGGCACAAAACATCGCAAAGCTAATGAGATATTTCCCTTCTTTTTTTGCTTTGCTTATATTATTAGCACCCAAAGAAACACCAATAATAGATTCAATAGCATTCGAAAAACCATTCGCAAAAGCATAAAAAACATCTGATATCTTAGCTCCAACATAGTAAGCTTCTAAAGCACCTACCCCAAGTATCCCAAAGGCTCTAATAAACAATGTTGATCCAAAACCAAAGAATAATTCATTAAATAGCATAGAATATATTTTACTAAGTATTTTTATAACAAATGTCTTACTAAATGAAAACATTTCAGAAATACTGCCAATAAATATCTGATGTGTCTTATAAGCATAAACAATATGAATTAATACAGTACTACCATGAGCCATACATGTTCCTAGTGCTGCTCCTTGAATACCTAACTTAGGAAAACCAAACATACCAAATATTAATAAATAATTAGTAATAATATTAATTAATATAGAACTTATGCCAATCATTAAAGGTACTCTTGGTTTTTGAATACTGCGATATGTAATATTAAAAGCATATTCAATAGATAAAAACAAATATGAATATTTGACTATTTTTAAATACACCAACCCATGAGAAACAACCTCACTATCCTGTACATAAAAACTTAAAATTTGCTTACCGAATAATGTTGCAATTAAAAACCATAACAATCCACACAACACTCCCAAAACCATACTTAAGCCAAAAGACTTCTTTAATTGCTTATAATCTTGTGCTCCAAAAAATTGAACAGTGAAAATTCCTATTGCAGCTGCAATCGCCCATGAAGTTGAGATACATAATGTTTCGATTTGCGCTGCTGTCCCTACAGCAGTCACTTCACCAATCCAGGAAACCATCAAAGAGTCAATAATACCCATGCAACTAGTAATGAGTTGTTGCAATCCTAAAGGGATTGCTATACTTGTAACTTTTCCATAAAAATCTTTAGAACCTATATATGGTTTTAATTTCTCAAACATATTCATCCCTCCTTGAAAAATATTATAAAAATATTTTTCAAGAAAGCTGAAAGTGTTTAAAGATTCTTCACATTATTCAAATTTTCACCACTATCTAACAAATGAATATTTCTCTCCGACAACATATTGAACACTATAATGAACAGGATGTCCGTCACTATCACCCATTATTCCATCCATTACAAACAGAGGTGCTCCTATTGATACTTGTAATAATTGAGCAATATCACCATTAGCACTTGTTACAGTAATAATGGTGTTAAGCGATTGATTACATATAATTCCTTTTGTAGCTAATAATTCATATAATGATCCTGTTAAGGGTTCATGCATTAAAAATTCATATTGTTTATAAGAATAATAATTATTTTCAAGCATCAACGGCTCGCCTCCTGCATATCTTAAACGTTGAATATATATAATTTTGTCATCATTATCTAATAATAAACTTTGTTGCATTAAGTCATTCATTGGTAATATTTCTCTTTTTAATACAACTGAGACACTTTCTAACCCTGCATTTTTACAAGATTCTGTAAAACCAATACTATCAACCAATGGTCTAAATATCTTAGGCTTTGTTGCATAACTTCCTTTACCTTGTTTTTTTATCAAATATCCTTCATTTTCTAATTCTGACAAAGCATTACGAACAGTAATACGACTCACTTGATATTTTTCACATAGTTCATGTTCTGATAATATCTTTTCACCTTTTGATATTTCACCACTATCAATAAGTCCTTTAATTGTATTTTTTAGTTGTAGATACAAAGGTTGGGAATCATTATTATTTAGTTGCATAATCATCACCTCTTAATATATCAATAACATCATATAGTGAAGTTACAATAGCAATTGTTTCATTTCTTTGTTTGTTTCCTGCTGGATTCAAATCTGGTACCATAATACAAGGAATATGAGCTCTGTAAGCTGCTTCAACACCTACAATAGAATCTTCTAAGACCAAAGCATCTGTTGAATCTATTTGAAAATGTTCTATAACTTTTATATATATTTCAGGATTTGGCTTTTTATTTTGTACTTCACTTCCACATAAAACATAATCAAAATAATCTAATAAATGTAATCGAGATAATCTTTCATATGTGAGATCTTTTGTTGTGGCGGTTGCTACAGCAATCTTATATTTTTTATCTTTTAAGTAATCCAATATTTCATAGACCCCTGGCTTTGCATCAATATGTGCATCCAATAATTGTCTACCATAGCAACGAATTTCATCTAATATTGCTTCATAATTTTCTATATGCCCAAGATCTTCTTTAATAATGTCATCAACTTCTTTACCCGTACGACCAACACATTTTAAAAATGTTGTTGTTCCTAAATCTTGTATACCATGCTTCTCTCCAACTTCCTGCCAAGCCTTTTGCCATTGACTTTCCGTATCTAGCATCAATCCATCAACATCAAATATAACTAATTTAGGTTTTATCATTCTACCCCTCCTCACTTATTATATAACATCTTATAACAAGTTAAAAGAAATTGCAATAAAAAAAGAACTCAATTGAGTCAATGTCGTCAATTTAAGAGAAACTGAAATAACTAACGATTAAAAATAA
>JAJQEL010000063.1 GCA_021201655.1 Erysipelotrichaceae bacterium
CAAATCATTTTAATTATTTAAATTGTCTACTTGACAAAATCACTTCATACAACATCATTTTATTCAAGTACATCCTCACTATTATGTGAATGCCATTTATATTATAGAATATAGATCACATGAAATAATAATGAAAAACGAGGATATTTTACCATCGACCATGCGTAATAGTGATATCATGAAAGCTGTTATCGCAGCTACTTAATTTCATACTTGAAAAACGAGGACAAAAATGGTAATATGCACTTAGTTATACAACTGACGGAAGTGGAATGGACCACATGGAGTATAATGTTGAGGGCCGACCGTCTGGGCATAGATGCTTGGATGAGTAGGCTCTTTTTTAATTATCAAAAAAATATCTATGAAAATAGATAGATTTATGGTATAAAGTAAGTGTTAAAAGTCCTTGGAAAAATTGAATATTAAGAAGAGGTGTAAAAAATGTTAACAGATGTAGAAATTGCCCAAGCGGCAGAAATGGAACCAATTGTAAAAATTGCTGAAAAAGTTGGCTTAAATGAAGATGATTTAGAACTTTATGGTAAATATAAAGCTAAAGTATCTTTAGAAACTATGAATAAGCTTCAAAGCAATGAAAACGGCAAACTTGTATTAGTCACTGCAATTAATCCAACACCAGCTGGTGAAGGAAAAACGACAACCATGATTGGTTTATCACAGGCTTTAAATAAATTAGGAAAAAAATCTGTGGTAGCTATGCGTGAACCAAGTTTAGGCCCTTGTTTTGGCATTAAAGGTGGAGCAGCTGGCGGAGGATATGCACAAGTTGTACCAATGGAAGATATTAATTTACATTTTACTGGCGATATTCATGCGATTACTACTGCAAACAATCTTATTGCCGCCATGTTGGATAATTCGATTCAACAAGGGAATCCATTAGATATTGATACCAGACAAATTGTTTGGAAACGTTGTGTGGATTTAAATGATCGTGCGCTAAGAAATATCATTGTAGGGCTTGGTGGCAAAATGAACGGTGTTCCAAGAGAAGATGGTTTTGATATTAGTGTTGCTAGTGAAGTGATGGCTATTTTATGTTTGGCAACTTCATTGGAAGATTTAAAAAAACGTGCTGGCTCTATGATTGTCGCTTATAATCATGCAGGTGAGGCTATTACGGTCAATGATATTGGCGCTACGGGAGCTGTAACATTATTATTAAAAGATGCTATTAAACCTAATTTAGTACAAACATTAGATCATACACCTGTTTTTGTTCATGGTGGACCTTTTGCGAATATTGCTCATGGATGTAATAGTGTCATGGCTACAAATTTAGCCATGAAATTAGGTGATTATGCGATTACAGAAGCAGGATTTGGTGCTGATCTAGGAGCTGAAAAGTTCCTGGATATTAAATGTCGTCAAGCAGGATTAAAACCTGATGCAGTAGTGATAGTGGCAACGGTAAGAGCATTAAAGATGCATGGTGGTGTTGCTAAAAAGGATTTAGCTATAGAAAATTTAGATGCTTTAAGAAAAGGTATTGAAAACTTAGAAAAGCATATTGAAAATATTGGAAAGTATCATTTACCATCAGTTGTGGCAATTAATGCTTTTCCGACAGACACTGAAGCTGAACTGCAATTGTTAAAAGAAATATGTCAGGCTAAAGGTGTGGACGTGGCTATTAGTGAAGTATGGGCTAAAGGTGCTGATGGTGGTATTGAATTAGCTGAAAAATTGCTTGAAGTACTTGATACAAAAGAAGCTGATTTTGCACCAATTTATGATTTGGATTTACCAATTGATGAAAAGATTCGTACGATTGCTAAAGAAATCTATGGTGCTGATGATATTATATTAACTAAGAAAGTTATTAATAAAATTAAGAAATATGAAAAGCAAGGATTAGGTCATTTACCTATTTGTATTGCGAAAACACAATATTCATTATCTGATGATCCTAAATTATTAGGTAGACCTACGGGTTTTAAAGTCACTATTAATGATTTGATTCCTAATACGGGGGCTGGATTCTTAGTGGCTATTAGTGGAGATATCATGCGTATGCCTGGCCTTCCTAAAGTACCTGCTGCTGTGAATATGGATATTGATGAGGATGGAAAAATCGTTGGATTATTCTAGGAGGTATGAATGAAGGTTGCAATTATTATGGGTTCTACCAGTGATTTATCAAAAGTGGAACCAGCTATCGAAATTTTAAAGGATTATGGTGTAGAAGTAAATGTACGTTGTTTATCAGCGCATCGTGCGCATCAGGCTTTAAGTGCTTTTATCGAAGAAGCCAATCATGATGGCACAGAAGTCATTATAGCAGCTGCAGGAATGGCTGCAGCTTTACCGGGGGTAGTGGCTTCACAAACAGTTTTACCAGTCATCGGTGTGCCTTTATCATCAGCTAATTTAGAAGGTATGGATGCTTTGCTTTCCATTGTGCAAATGCCTTCAGGCATCCCTGTGGCAACAGTCGCTATTAATGGCAGTAAGAATGCAGCTTATTTAGCTTTATCTATTATGTCTATTAAACATGACGAAATCAAAGAAAAACTATTAGCATATCGTCAAGACATGGAAGATGCGGCTTTAAAAGCAAACGAAGAAGTTATCAATAAATATCAATAGGAGGGTTAAAGAATGGCAGAATTATTATATGAAGGAAAAGCCAAACAAGTTTATAAAACAGATAAGGAAGATGAATATATCATTCATTACAAAGATGATGCAACTGCAGGTAATGGTGTGAAACATGATCAATTTGAAGGTAAAGGTGTTTTAAACAATACGATTTCATGTATTATCTTTGATATGTTAGAAGAAGCTGGGATTGAAACTCATATGATTGAAAAAATCAATGATCGTGATATCAGAGTCAAAAAGGTAGAGATATTTCCTTTGGAAGTCATTATTAGAAATATTACAACTGGATCATTCTGTAGACGTTTGGGAGCACCAGAAGGTATTGTTTTAGATGAACCAATCTTTGAATTAAGCTATAAGAATGATGAATATGGAGATCCTCTCATTAATGATGATCATGCTGTTGCTTTAAAACTCGCTACTAGAGAAGAATTAGCTTATATTAAAGAGACAACATTAAAAGTCAATGACTTATTAAAAGAATTCTTCTTACAGTTTAATTTAAAACTTGTAGATTTTAAAATTGAATTTGGTAAAACAGCTGATGGAAAAATCTTATTAGCTGATGAAATCTCACCAGATTCTTGTCGTTTATGGGATGTTGATACAAATCAAAAATATGATAAAGATGTTTTTAGACAAGATATTGGTGATTTGATTGATACATATAAAGAAGTATTAGCACGTATGCAAAGTAAATAGGAGAGAGCTATGGATTATAAAAAAGCAGGTGTTGATATTGAAGCTGGTTATCAATCAGTACAACTTATCAAAGATGCTGTGAAATCAACTTATAGGCCAGAAGTATTAGGAGGCTTAGGTGGATTTGCTGGAGCTTTTGATTTAAGTAATATAAAAAATATGGAGGAACCGGTTTTATTATCTGGAACAGATGGCTGTGGCACAAAGGTTAAATTAGCTTTTATTATGGATAAGCATGATACAATTGGCATTGATGCTGTGGCTATGTGTGTGAATGATATAGCTTGTTCTGGTGGTGAACCGTTATTTTTCTTAGACTATATCGCATGTGGAAAAAATTATCCTGAAAAGATTGCGACGATTGTTGGTGGCGTAGCTGAAGGATGTAGACAAAGTGAATGTGCTTTGGTTGGTGGTGAAACGGCTGAGCATCCTGATCTTATGCCAGTGGATGAATATGATTTAGCAGGTTTTGCGGTTGGCGTGGTAGATAAGAAAGATATCATTGATGGTTCAACCATTAAAGAAAATGATGTTTTGATTGGTTTGGCTTCAAGTGGTGTTCATAGTAATGGTTTTTCACTAGTAAGAAAGGTTTTTGAAATGAGTGAAGAATCATTAAATACATATTATGATACATTAGGTAGAACATTGGGTGAGACATTATTAGAACCAACACGTATTTATGTGAAAGCTTTAAAGAATATCAAAAATCATGGTGTGAAAGTCAAAGGATGCTCGCATATTACGGGCGGTGGTTTCTATGAAAATGTACCTAGAATGTTACCGGATAATGTCCTAGCTATCATTCAAAAAGATAGTTATCCAGTGCCACCAATCTTTGATATGATTG
The DNA here is from genome assembly GCA_021201655.1 of Erysipelotrichaceae bacterium. GTDB lineage: Bacteria > Bacillota_I > Bacilli_A > Erysipelotrichales > Coprobacillaceae > JAJQDJ01. The sequence continues at coordinate 4,184 of JAJQEL010000063.1, forward strand.
CCAAAAACGGTCAAGTTGAAGAACATATGATGTATAATACCTTTAATATGGGTATTGGTATGGTGATTGTGGTTGATAAAGATGATGTTGAAACAACTTTAAAAGCCATTGAAGAAACTAATGATAAAGGTTATGTCATTGGTCATATTGAAAAAGGAAATAAGGGAGTAGAGTTATGTTAAAGAGAATCGCAGTCCTTGTTTCTGGAGGAGGAACAAATCTCCAATCATTGATTGATCATCAGGATGAATTTAATGGTGAAATTGTTTTGGTGGTTTCTTCACGTAAGAAGGCTTATGGATTAGAAAGAGCTAGAAAAGCAAATATTAAAGTCGAATGGATTAAAGATCAAAAAGAACTATTACATAGATTACAGGAAGAAAGAATTGATCTCATTGTGTTAGCAGGTTATTTAGCCATTGTGAGTGATGAAATTATTGAAGCTTATAAGAATAAGATTATTAATATTCATCCTTCGCTTATTCCTTCTTTTTGTGGGCCTGGTTATTATGGCTTGCATGTGCATGAAGAAGCTTTTAAGCGTGGTGTTAAAGTAAGCGGAGCCACTGTGCATTTTGTCAGTGAAGTGGTTGATGGAGGACCAATTATTCTTCAACAAGCTATTGATGTATCAGCATGTCGTTCGCCGGAAGAGATGCAAACATTAATATTAGATAATATTGAACATAAGATATTACCAGAAGCAGTAAGATTATTTTGTTTAGATAAATTAAAAGTTGAAAACGAAAGGGTTGAAATACTATGAAAAGAGCTTTAGTTTCAGTTACCAATAAAGACGGTATTGTAGAATTTTGTCAAGGATTAGAAAGTTTAGGTTTTGAGATTGTATCTACAGGAGGTACACTTAATAAATTAAAAGAAAATGGTATTAGTGCGATTGCCATTGATGATGTGACTGGTTTTCCAGAAATCTTGGACGGTCGTGTTAAAACTTTACATCCTAAGGTTCATGGCGGATTATTATTTAGAAGAGATGTGCCTGAACATGTACAAACAGTTAAGGAAATGGGTATTGAACCTATTGATTTGGTATGTGTGAATTTATATGAATTTGAAAAAGCATTGAAACAACATAAACCAATCGAAGAAATGATTGAAAACATAGATATTGGTGGACCTTCTATGATTAGAAGTGCAGCTAAAAATTTTAAAGATGTCCTCATTGTTACTGATCCTAGTGATTATGATGCAGTATTAGATGCTATTAAAAATGAAACAGATGATTATGACTTTAGATTAAATTTAGCTTATAAGGCATTTAGTAAAACAGGTGCTTATGATGCAATGATTTCTCGTTATTTTGCTGGTGTTGTCGGTGATGAATTCCCTGATACTTTAAATATCTCATTAAAGAAAACAGAACATTTACGTTATGGTGAAAACTCACAACAACAAGCCAATAAATATGAAGACTCATTTATCCAGGAATCATTACTGGATTATGAACAGCTCAATGGTAAAGAAATTTCATTCAATAATGTCAATGACTTATATGGAGCTGTTGCACTTGTTAGAGAATTTGGTGATCAAATTGTCACTGCTGCCATTAAACACTCTACACCTTGTGGTGTAGCTATTGGCGAAACAGGCTATGATTCTTATATGCGTGCTTATGAGGCTGATCCACAATCTATTTTTGGAGGTATTGTTGCAGTTAATTATAAAATCGATGCAGCTACAGCTACGGAAATGAAAAAAATCTTCTTAGAAATTGTGGCTGCCCCAGATTTTGATGATGATGCTTTAGAAATTCTTAAAAAGAAAAAGAATTTACGTATCTTAAAACTCAATCATTTAGATGCTAGAGATGCCAAATATGATATTAAATACTTAGAAGGTAAAGTATTAGTTCAACAGCTCAATACGAAAATGATTGATGAAATGAAAGTTGTTACCACAGCCGAACCTTCATCTGCTCAATTAGATGATATGGAATTTGGTATGAAAGTCGTTAAGTATGTTAAATCTAATGCCATTTGTATTGTTAAGGATGGTCGTACTTTAGCTATTGGTGGTGGCCAAACATCACGTGTATGGGCATTAGAAAATGCTATTCATAATAATCCTGATAAGGATTTCAATGGTGCTGTTTTAGCAAGTGATGCTTTCTTCCCATTCAATGATTGCGTTCAAGTTGCTGCTGATGCTGGTATTAGTGCGATTGTACAACCTGGTGGATCTATTAGAGATCAGGATTCTATAGATTTATGTAACGAAAAAGGAATTCCTATGGTCTTTAGTGGATATAGACATTTTAGACATTAATATAAGTGGTGTTATCTTAAAAATAAGATAGCACCTTATGTGGTTAGAGAGAGGAGCGAATACAATGAAGGTTTTAGTTATTGGTAGTGGTGGTCGTGAACATGCGATTGCTTATGCATTACATAAAAGTGAAAAAGTAGATGAAATTCATGCCATTCCAGGAAATCCTGGAATAGCACAGATTGGGACATGCCATGCAGGAAATGTGGAAGATTTAGATGGTATTTTAAAGTTTGTCGAAGATAATGATATTGATTTTACAGTTATTGGTCCTGAAGTACCTTTATGTATGGGTTTAGCTGATTTATTGGAAGATCATGGTCATAAAGTCTTTGGACCTAGAAAGCAAGCTGCTACATTAGAGGGTAGTAAAGCTTTTTCTAAAGACTTTATGGAAAGACACAATATTCCTACTGCTGCTTATAAGGAAGTCAATAGTTATGAGGAAGCGATTAATGCTTTAAGCAGCTTTGATTATCCAGTAGTGGTAAAAGCAGATGGCTTAGCAGCTGGTAAAGGTGTTATTATTTGTGAAAATGAAGATGAAGCAAAGAATGCTTTAAAAGATTTAATGATTGATGGCACTTTAGATGGCGCTGGTAGCAAGGTTGTGCTAGAAGAATTCTTAACAGGTTTTGAATGTTCATTACTTTGTTTTGTGGATAATGATACAATTGTTCCAATGGTTTCTGCTAAAGATCATAAACAAATCTATGACAATAATAAAGGGCCTAATACAGGCGGTATGGGAACTGTTTCACCTAATCCATTTTTACCTGAAGGAATGGATGAAATCTTTAAAAAAGACATATTAGATCCATTTATGCAGGGATTAAAAGCAGATGGTATTGATTTTAGAGGTGTTATCTTTATTGGCTTGATGATTGAAAATAATCAACCTAAGGTTCTAGAATTTAATGTGCGTTTTGGAGATCCTGAAACGCAAGTGATATTGTTGAGATTAGAAAGTGATTTATTTGATGTCATGCATGCTGTTTCAACAAATACACTTAAAGATGTTGAAGTCAAATGGTCTGATAAGCAGGTCACTTGTTTAGTACTAGCAAGTGGTGGTTATCCAGCTAGCTACCCTAAAGGAAAAGTGATTACAGGAATAGAAGAAGTAGATGATGATATTGTGATTTTCCATGCTGGTACAGCTATAAAAGATCAGGATATTGTCACTAGTGGGGGAAGAGTCCTTAATATTTGTGCTATTGGAAACTCGCTAGAAGAAACGAGAGAAAAGGTTTATAAAGCAGCTGAAGTGATAGATTTTGATGGTAAGTATTATCGTCATGATATTGGATTACATTAAGAGGTGAGAAGATGAGTAAGGTTTATCGTGTTTATGTTGAGAAAAAAGAAGCTTACGGTGTTGAAGCAAAAGAAGTTTTTAATAATGTTAAGAGTCAATTAAAATTAGATAATTTAACGAATTTACATATTATTAATCGCTATGATGTTCAAGGGATTAATGAAAATGTTTTAAATCAAGGTATTCCTACTATCTTAAGTGAACCGATGGTAGATAATGTCTATTTAGAAGACTATCCAGTAAGTGATGCCAAAGTATTTGCGATTGAATATTTACCTGGTCAATATGATCAAAGAGCTGATGCGAGTGAACAGTGTTTTCAATTATTAACAGGGGAAAAGAATGTTAAGGTTAAATGTGCAAAATTATATACTATTGAAGGAAATATTAATGATGAGGATTTAAAACGTATTCAAAATTATCTCATTAATCCCGTCGATCAACGTTTAGCATCTTTAGATAAAGTTAATGATTTAAGTGAACAAGAGGTTCATATTGATTTAGTTCCTATTATTGATGGCTTTATTCATTATACTGATGAAGAATTAGACCAATATATCAAAGATAATGGTATGGCAATGAACCTTGATGATCTAAAAGTTACTCAGGATTACTTCCGTGATGAAGAAAAAAGAGATCCAACAGAAACTGAACTCAAGGTTTTAGATACTTACTGGTCTGATCATTGTCGTCATACAACATTTGGAACTATTATTACTGATATTGATATTGAAAATGGTGCTTTCAAAGAAATATTAGAAAAAGATATTGAAACATATAAAACTTCTAGACATGTTGTCTATGGTATAGATACAGATCGCCCTTTAACACTTATGGATTTGGCTACTATCTCGATGAAAGAATTACGCAAAGAAGGTTTCTTAGATGATATGGAAGTTAGTGAAGAAATTAATGCGTGTTCGGTAGAATTAACTGTTCATACTAGTGATGGTGATGAAGATTGGTTATTGATGTTTAAAAATGAAACACATAATCATCCTACGGAAATTGAACCATTTGGTGGGGCTGCTACTTGCTTAGGTGGTGCTATTAGAGATCCATTATCTGGTAGAGCCTATGTTTATCAATCTATGCGTATTACTGGCGCTGGTGACCCTAGAAAATCATTAGATGAAACCATTCCAGGAAAACTGCCACAACGTAAAATATGTGTGGAAGCAGCTCAAGGCTTTTCAAGCTATGGTAATCAAATTGGGCTAACAACAGGTTATGTTCATGAAATTTATGATGAAGGTTTTCTAGCAAAACGTATGGAAGTAGGGGCTGTAGTTGCTGCTGCTCCAAAGGAACAAGTAAAACGTTTGATTCCACAAAAAGATCAAATTGTCTTATTAATAGGAGGCAGAACAGGTAGAGATGGTATTGGTGGAGCCACTGGTTCTTCTAAAAAACATGAACTGAAAACAACTACAACTGCTGGTGCCGAAGTCCAAAAAGGTAATCCTGTAGAAGAAAGAAAGATTCAAAGATTGTTTAGGAATAAAGCTGTTTCTGAAAAAATTGTTCGTTGTAATGATTTTGGTGCTGGTGGCGTATGCGTTGCTGTAGGCGAGCTTGCACCAGGATTAGATATTGACTTAGATGCAGTATTAAAGAAATATGAAGGCTTAACAGGAACAGAACTGGCCATTTCTGAATCACAGGAACGTATGGCTATTGTCATTAATTCATGTGATGAAGATTTTATGAAACAAGCATGTTTTGATGAAAACTTAGAGGTTGTCAAAGTAGCCACAGTAACTGATACCAATCGTTTAGTTATGCATTATTTAGGGCAAACAGTTGTTGATATTGATCGTGCTTTTTTAGATAAGAATGGAGCAAAACGTTATCAAAATATTCATATAGATTTACCTGATTTCTTACATACACCAATGAATGATCAATTTGTGCAATCATTTACAATGGCGACTAACGAAGTCTTAAAGAGTTTAACTGTATGTAGTCAAAAAGGTTTAGTAGAAAGATTTGACTCATCTATTGGCAATGGTACAGTATTATCACCTTATGGTGGAAAAACTTTAAGAACTGAAACCGAAGGCATGGCGGCTTTAATACCAGTACTTGGGAAAGAAACAACCACTTGTTCACTCATGAGTTATGGCTATAATGCTGAGATTGCCAAATGGTCTCCTTATCATGGGGCTATGTATGCTATTGTGGAATCAATTGCTAAAATAGTGGCCATGGGTGGCGATTATCATAAGATTCGTTTCTCTTTTCAGGAATATTTTGAAAAGCTTGCGGATGATCCTGCGCGTTGGGGTAAACCTTTAGCTGCTTTGTTAGCTGCTAATCGTGTGCAAAAGGAACTCATGTTACCTTCTATTGGTGGTAAAGATTCGATGTCAGGTTCATTTGAGGATTTGGATGTTCCTCCTACTTTAGTATCTTTTGCGATTGTTGGAGCTGATGTTAAGGATGTTATAACACCAGAATTAAAAGGTCCTAATCATTTATTGGTAGAAGTATTACTTTCTAAAGATAGTTTCTTTGTATATAATTTTGATATTTTAAAATCTCAATATGACTCTGTTATGAAACTAATGAAAGCTGGTAAAGTTTATAGTGCGTATACAGTTAAAGATGGTGGCGTTATTGAAGCTATTTATAAAATGGCATTTGGTAATAATATTGGTGTTACTATTGATAGTGCACTTCCGCTAAGAACATTGTTACGTAAAGATTATGGTAATATTGTCTTAGAAATTGATGGTGAATCATTATCATCATTAGAAAACTATCGTATTATCGGTGAAACAAGAACAAATCCAGTCGTTACATATAAGCAAGAAACAGTCACATTGGACGAAGCATATGCTATCTATAATTCAGTATTAGATGATGTTTATCCAACAACTGCTGTTGCTCCTACTACAGAAATGATAGTGAAAGACTGCTCAACACGTACGCCATTACATGCCTCAAAGGTCTATGATGAAGTCAATGTGGTGATACCTGTCTTCCCAGGAACAAACTGTGAATATGATTCTGCTAGAGCATTCACTAATGCTGGTGCAAAAGTCACAACCGTTATTATTAGAAATAAGACTGAAGAAGATATTAGAAAATCTGTTGATGAATTAGAAGCTGCAATTAAAAAGGCACAAATTATCATGTTACCAGGAGGTTTCTCTGCAGGTGATGAACCAGAAGGTTCAGGTAAATTTATTGCCACTGTATTACGTAATCCAAAACTAAAAGCTGCAATTACCGATTTATTAGATAATCGTGAAGGTCTCATGATTGGTATTTGTAATGGATTCCAGGCACTTGTAAAATTAGGATTACTTCCCTATGGTGAAATCAAAACAATGGATGAAGACGATTCTACACTAACATTTAATACTATCAATCGACACTTATCACAAATGGTCAATACAAGAATATCTTCTGTGAAATCTCCATGGCTTGCGAATGTCGAAGTTGGTGATATCCACACTATTCCAATTTCTCATGGTGAAGGTAGATTTGTTGCGCCACAAAAAGAAATCGAAAAACTCTTTGAAAATGGTCAAGTATTCACTCAATATGTCAATCCTGATGGCAATCCAACAATGGAATCACCATATAATCCTAATGGTTCTATGTGTGCGATAGAAGGTATTATATCAGCCGATGGTAGAATACTAGGTAAAATGGGACATAGTGAACGTCAAGGTAAGAATAGAAATAAGAATATTTATGGTGAGATGGATCAAAAACTCTTTGAAGCTGGTGTTAATTATTTTAAAGGTGGGAAATAAATGGATAAACAAATTTTTGAAAGTATGACATTATGTCCATTAGATGGACGTTATAGTGGTATTAAAGAAGAATTAGGTGATTATTTTTCTGAATTTGCCTTAGTCAAATACCGCGTTATTGTAGAAACACAATGGTTAAGATTTTTAATTGAAAATATTGATAATGATATTCTTGCAAGATTCAATAAAGAAGAAATGCATATTATTGAAGATATCGGTTATAACTTTGATTATGAAGCATTTATGCGTGTCAAAGAAATTGAAGCTACAACGAGACACGATGTCAAAGCTGTTGAATATTTCATTGACGAAACCTTAAAAGATTTAGATTATGATTATCTCATTAGCTTTGTCCATATTGGTTGTACATCTGAAGATATTAATAACACATCTTATGCTTGTATGATTAAAAACGGTTTACAAAAGGTATGGCTTCCAAAAGCTAAACAATTAAGAGACATCATGGATAAATGGGCCATTGAACATCAAGATGATGCCATGCTTGCCCATACTCATGGACAACCAGCCACACCTACAACCATTGGTAAAGAATTTAAGGTCTATGCTTATCGTATGACTTCAAGCATTGAAAATATTGAAAATATTCCAATCAAAGCCAAATTTAATGGTGCAACAGGGAACTACAGTGCGATTGTTACTGCTTTTCCAAACCTTGATTGGCCATCGCTCTCTAAGAAATTTGTTGAGGAATACTTAGGTTTAACTTTTAATTCTTTGACAACCCAAATTGAAAGTCATGATTATACATGTCATATCTTAGATGGTATTCGTCATTTCAATAACATAGTTGTTGATTTTGATGTCGATATGTGGCTTTATATTTCGATGGAATACTTCAAACAAATTCCTGTCCAAGGTGAAGTTGGAAGTTCCACAATGCCTCATAAAGTTAATCCTATTCGTTTTGAAAACAGTGAAGCTAATGTTGATATGTCTAATAACATTTGTATCGCTTTATCTAATAAGCTACCTAAATCACGTATGCAAAGAGACTTATCAGACTCTTCATCTCAACGTAACATAGGTTTAGCCTTTGGCTATTCTTTGCAAGCAATGAATGAAACAATCAATGGTTTAGCTAAATGTGTTGTTAATACAGATAAACTGGCTTCTGACCTTAATGATAAATGGGAAGTTTTAGCTGAACCAATTCAAACAATGCTTAGAAAATATGGTGTACCAGATGCTTATGATACATTAAAAGCACTCACAAGAGGTAAAAGTATCTCTAAAGAAGACATTATTAAATTTGCGGAAAGTCTTGATATGTTATCTGATGAAGATAAAGCAACACTTGTTAATATGACACCTGCATCTTATATTGGCAAAGCAAGTGAATTAGTTGATATAAAGTTAAAAGATTAAAAAACAGAGACATGAATCCTTATGGATTTATGTCTCTTTTAAGTTATAATACTCGTAAAGGGAGTGATATTATGGGTATTTATTTTAATCCAAGCAATATATTATTTAGAGAAGAACGATATAAAGAATTTTATGTTGATAAATCCATGCTTATTTCGGCTGTTGAAAATATTGTTAAAAAGGAAAATAAGTATATATCTTTTTCTCGACCTAGACGCTTTGGTAAAAATACAGATGCTTATATGTTTGTTTAAATGATATGGGTTTCTGACCGCTTGAGGCGAGACGAACAGATTTTGTGAGCCCATATCTTTTTATATACTTTTTTCATATGTTTGACATGTTTCGATAAATTTTAAAGCTAGTGATGTTAAATATTTATTTTTATGATAGATAATATGATAGTTTCTTTCAATATGTAATTCTTCAATAGGAATAGTAGTAATACGTTTATCATCTAAAGCAGGCCTAATAAGTAAATACGGTAAAGTTGAAATACCAAGGTTGTTCTCCACAGCACGAATAATAGCTTGCGATGATGTACTTTGCCAAGATGGATTGATATTTAATTGGTGAGATACAAAAATACTATTAACAAGTTTATAGACCGAACTACCTTCTTCACGCATAATAAAGTTTTCATCTTTGATATCTTCTAAGGTTGGATGTTCTTTTTGAGTTAAAGGATGATTAGGAGAAGCAATAGTATATAGGTGATCTTTCATAAATGGTATCTTGATAATATCATTACTCATTGGATCAGTTTCAATAAGGGCTAAATCAATATCATTTTGATAAATAGCTTGTTCAATATATTGGGAATTATTAATGATAATATGAAACTGAGCATCAGGATATTGAGACTTAAATAATTTTAAAATATCAGGCAATATATAATTACCAATGGTAATGGAACTACCAATCTTTAATTCCATAGATTCATTATTCATCATGCTTTCTTCCATCTCATCATAAAGATCAATCACATGTTTGGCATATTGATAATAGGTATGTGCTGATTCAGTAGGGTACAGATGCTTACTAATACGATCAAATAGTTTGGTATTATAGTGTTCTTCTATTTCTTTAATAGCTAAAGAAATAGAAGGTTGCGCAATATATAATTCTTTGGCTGCTTGTGACATGCTTTTGGTTTCATAAACTTTGATAAATATTTGTAAATGTCTTAGATTCATAGGTCCTCCATGTATAATAAAAATCTTATAATAATTATATAATAATAATATTTTTATTATATGTCAAGATATGTTATGATGTTCATGGGTGAGAAAGATGGACAAAAAATCATTATTAAAATTGTTTATATCAACATTTTATTTGAGTGCTTTTACGTTTGGTGGTGGTTATGTCATTGTTACACTTATGCGTAAGAAATTTGTTGATGAGTATCATTGGATTGATGAAGATGAGATGCTTGATTTGGTGGCAATAGCACAATCGGCACCAGGGGCCATTGCAGTCAATGGGGCGATTGCTGTAGGCTACAAATTATCAGGTATTGTTGGTGTGATTGTGAGTGTCATAGGCACAATATTACCACCATTTATGATTATTAGTGTTGTATCCATATTTTATGAAGCATTTAGAAGTAATTTATATATTTCACTTATGCTTGAAGGTATGCAGGCTGGTGTGGCTGCAGTAATTGGATCAGTTGTCTATGAAATGGCATCAGGTATTGTGAAAGAGCAGAATATACTTTATATGATTATTATGATAACTTCATTTATTGCTGCTTATTTTCTTGATATTAATGTCATTTATATTATCATTGTGTGTCTCATTATTGGTTTATTGCAGGGGAGGGTTAAAAAATGATCTATCTAGAGTTATTCTTAAGTTTCCTGCAAATAGGTGCTTTTAGTTTTGGTGGTGGTTATGCTTGTTTACCACTCATTCAAAAACAAGTAGTAGAAGTAAATCAATGGCTATCGATGAGTGAACTAACGGATTTGATTACAATCTCACAAATGACGCCAGGACCGATTGCTGTGAATTCGGCAACATTCGTAGGTGAAAAGATCGCTGGAATACCTGGTGGTATTGCTGCCACGTTAGGATGTATTTTGCCATCACTCATATTAGTAAGTATAATTGCTTACTTCTATTTAAAATATCGTCACTTGGATTTTTTACAAAGAATACTGAAAACATTAAGACCTGCAGTGGTAGCAATGATTGCCTCATCTGGTTTAACGATTTTATTCAATGCCTTATTTGGCGATGTCATTTTATTCTCTAATTTAAAGATTTATATGTTGATTATTTTTGGTATATGTGTTGTATTATTGATGAAATATAAAATGAATCCAATTGCAGTTATGATGCTAGCAGGTGGACTTAATTTAGTGTATAATTTATTTATGATAGGATAGGTGATTAAAGTGTATACATATTTTCCAAGTTGTAATTTTACCAGAGCTTCTATGAAAACAGCTATTAAAGTTAGAAAGTATTTTAAAGAAAGAATGAATGTTGGCGGCTGTTGCCTCCACGATTGTAAAACTTATAATGATGATGACATAGGTATTATTGTATGTCAACATTGTCGTGAGGAATTAGAACCTAAATTAGATATTATTTCGATATGGGAATATTTAGATCAGGATGCAGATTTTGAATTTCCTGATTATCACGGTATAAAAATGAATATCCAGGATTGTTATAGGGATAGAGAACATCCTGAAGTACACGAGGCGATGCGTTCTATTTTAAGAAAAATCAATGTTGATTATGTAGAAATAGAAAATAATAGAGAAAATGCAGATTTTTGTGGAACATTATACTGTAAACCAAAATCAGCTGAACTCAAAGCTGAAATAGAAAAGTATCCGCATACTGAAACACTCAATCTTCCTGAAGAATTAAAAGAAGCTTTAATGAAAGAACATGTATCACAGTATAGCGAAGAATATGTTGTATGTGATTGTAATCGTTGTTTAAAAGGTATTCAATTAGGTGGAGGTAAAGGATATCATTTATTAGATTTAGTATTTGGAGATGTTCAATTATGAAATTAACAAATGATAAAAATCATCAATATATTAGAGAAAATATTAACACTATCGCTAGTCAATCGATGTTTGAATATGATGTATTAGCACATGATAAATGGAAAGCAGGTAATGATGATACTTATGTTAGTATTGTTTTAAAGGATTTTGATAAAAATCATTTGACAGAATTAACATTATTATCTGTATGTTCATTAGCAGCCCTCATGGAACATTATCGTGTTGTACCTCGATATCAGTACCCTAATAATCTTTTGTTTAATGATCAACAAATAGGAATGATAGATATTGAAGAACTAGATGAACATACCTATATTATTGATTATTATTTGCATGTTAATGCAAATGATCAAATGTCACTCAAAACAGCTAGTAAGAAACGCTTTAAAATCAAAAGTCCAGCCGTCCTTGTGCAAACCTATTTTAAAGTTTACTATCATTTTTATGAAACCCAGGACTTCCATCAGGTTATTGAATATACCAATACTCTAGCATATTATCAAGGCAGCAAGGAATATCTAGGAAATACTCATACATTCTCTGAAATGGATGATAATGGTTTTATCACAATGGATAATGAAAGCATCAGTATTTTAGATTTTAAATAAGCACATCTTTTGACAATATGATGTTCATAGTATATACTAAATTTAGTTAGTTAAGGCTAACTTAAGGAGCAGATAATGGAATATATAATTGGTGCTATGATTATCCTAGGCCATATTGTGATAACATCCTTAATTAAAAAGTGGTGTTATAAACAATTATAAAGATAAAAATGTACATAATGAAAGTTATGTACATTTTTATTTACAGCAAAGTAATGTAAAATTTATGTTAAGATTTGAGTGGGTATATTTACATTGTATGAAATCTATGTTAAATTTTTCATAAATGAGGAGGCTTTATATTATGGAACTCACTAACTTCTTCTCCTTGCTGGGAGGATTAGCTTTATTTCTTTATGGTATGAACATGATGTCTAATGGCTTGGAAGAAGCCGCAGGCGATCGTATGAAAACAATATTAGAAAAACTCACAACGAATCGTTTTTTAGGAATTGGTGTTGGGGCCTTGATTACCGCTGTGATTCAATCATCTTCAGCCACGACAGTTATGGTTGTTGGCTTTGTTAATGCGGGATTAATGAATCTTAGTAATGCTGTTTGGGTGATTATGGGTGCCAATGTTGGGACAACGATTACTGGGCAATTGATTGCTTTAAATATTACGGAATTTGCACCTGTGATTGCTTTTATTGGTGTTGCTTTAATCGCATTTGTAAAAAATAAGAAAACAGATGCTATTGGCCAGGTTATTGCGGGACTTGGAATATTATTTATGGGCATGGAAATGATGTCTTCAGCTATGGTTCCTTTACGTGATTCAGAAGTTTTTGTGAATATGGTTAGTACTTTTGAAAATCCTTTGATTGGTATTATTGTTGGAGCATTATTTACTGCTGTTATTCAATCTTCATCAGCTTCTGTAGGTGTTATGCAGGCATTAGCTGTTGGTGGTGTTATTGGCTTACCACAAGCTGTTTATGTATTGTTTGGACAAAATATTGGGACTTGTATCACTTCTGTCTTGGCGTCTATTGGTGCCAATCGTAATGCTAAACGTGCAACCGTCATTCACTTATCATTCAATATTATTGGTACGGTTATATTTGTCATATTAAGTATGATAACGCCATTTGTATCTATTATGGAATCACTAACCCCTAATGTTTCAGCTCAAATCGCCAATGTGCATACAGTCTTCAATATCACAACTACCTTATTATTACTACCAATAGGTAAACAATTAGTTAAACTATCCTATTTAATCTTACCTGAAAGAAAAGGCGAAGATGGACAAATGGATACCGAATACTTAGATGAAAGTATTTTTACGAGTGAATATCGTTTAGGTATTGGGACAATTGCAAATACTCAATTATTCAACGAAACCCAAAATATGCTTAATGTTGCTTTGGATAATGTTCGTAAATCATTTGAATTGATTGCAGATTTTAAAGAAGAAAAATATGAAAAACTGCTCAAAAATGAAGAATACATCAATTATCTTAATAAAGAAATCGTTGATTATACAGCCCTTGCTATATCAAGTGATATTCCGCAGGATAGTGTTGGTGGTATTGCTTTATTTATGAGATGTGCTGGAGATTTAGAAAGAATTGGTGATCATGCGGTTAATATTGCGCAGCGTGCTGAATTATTATATAAAGAAGATCGACACTTTTCTAAAGAAGCACTTAATGAAATAAGTATTATGAATAGCTTATGTACGAATATATTAGAAGAATTAAAAATTATAAATTATGTGGATTTTAAACATATCATTGATAAAGTCGATGTTATAGAAGAAAGTATTGATAAAACGTATAATGAATTCTCGGTTAATCAGCTTATTAGGTTAAAAAATAAAGAATGTACAACAGAAAATAGCGTGGTCTTTACAAAGATATTAACGGATTATGAAAGAATCGGTGATCATGGCTTAAATATTGCTGAAAGCATTTATAAGATTAGAGAAGTCAGAGCAGCCATGAAAATGGTCGAAGCACAGGAAATGGGATAAAGAAAGCTTAGCTTTCTTTTTTTCATTTATATGTTATAATTAATCTCGTTAGGAGCGATAATATGATAAAAAGAATGAGACCTGTACAAATGATTATTTTAAGTTTTTTAAGTATTATCTTTATTGGTAGTATCCTCTTAGTATTACCATTATCACATAGTCAGGATGTTTCATTATCTTATATAGATGCCCTTTTTACAGCTGTAAGTGCGGTTTGTGTGACTGGCTTGGTGGTGGTTGATACCTCCGTGACGTTTAATGTATTTGGTAAGATTGTGATTGCTATACTTATTCAAATAGGTGGTTTAGGCGTGGCTTGTATGGGTGTTTCTTTGGCGTTGTTTTTTCGAAGAAGAATTGGTATTTATCAAAGACAGCTCATAAAAGAATCATGGAATGTCAATAGTTATCAGGGACTTGTTGCTTTGGTAAGAGTAGTTTTAAGGATAACATTAGTGATTGAAGGTGTTGGGGCGTTGCTTTCTTTGCTTGTTTTTGTGCAGGATTATTCGTTTATAGATGCTATCGGAATAAGTATATTTCATGCCATAGCGGCTTTTAATAATGCAGGTTTTGATATTATTGGCAGTTCTAGTCTCATTCAATATCAAAACAATATCTATTTAAATATCATTACGGCAATTATGATTATTTTAGGTGGTATTGGGTTTATGGTGATGCTCGATGTTTATCAAAAAAAGAATTTTCATCATTTATCCTTACAATCCAAAGCTGTTATTACCACGACTACAGTACTTATATTAGGTGGTATGATGCTACTTAAATGTAGTGAAAATATATCATGGATTGGAGCTTTTTTTCAAAGTGTGACAGCTCGAACAGCAGGCTTTGCAACATATAATTTAGGAGAGTTTTCTAATGCTGGTTTGATGATTATGATGATATTGATGTTTATAGGGGCATCATCTGGTTCTACAGGTGGGGGTTTAAAAACCAATACCATATTTGTTATTATGTGTGAAATTAAAAGTACCATATTACATACTCATTGTGTAGCATTTAAAAGAGAAATCAGTGAATTTATGATTCAGCATGCTTTTGTATTATTAGGTATATCATTAGGAGTTGTCTTATTATGTACTTACTTTGTCTCTTTATTTGATCCAACATTTACAATGTCGCAGGTATTGTTTGAAAGCGTATCAGCTTTTAGTACAACAGGTTTATCAACAGGAATAACGAGTTTATTAAGTAATGGATCAAAGATAGTATTAATGATAACCATGTTTACAGGTAGAGTAGGAGCATGGAGTATTTTAACAATTGGTGGACGTAAAGAATTGTCTGAAGTTCACTATAGTCAAGAAGATATTATGATAGGATAGGTGATAATATGAATGAAAGTTTTGCAGTGATTGGATTAGGAAGATTTGGCATGGCTTTAGCTATTTCTTTATCAGAATCAGGAAAAGAAGTTATTGGTATTGATATGGATGAAGAACGTGTGAGAGAATTTAGAGATTATAGTGATTATGCTTATGTCGCAACAAGTATGAGTAAAAAAGTCCTACAGGAAATTGGTGTGCAGGATTGTGATGTGGCTATTGTATGTATGGGTAGCCAGTTAGAAACGAGTATTTTAACAACGCTTAATGTGATTAATTTAGGGGTAAAAGAAGTCATTGCGAAAGCTACTAATGATGCTCATGGGGAAATATTAGAAAAACTAGGGGCACAGGTTGTTTATCCAGAACATGATATGGCTTTAAGATTAGCGAATAAATTAATTAATAAACAATTGGTTGATTTTATAAGTTTAGACTCTGGTATAGATATTAGTGAAATTGTTGTTGGTAATAAGATGATTGGACATTCTCTTATAGATTTACATGTAAGAGAAAAGTATCATATTAATATTGTTGAACTCATTCAAGGGAAAAAGGTCATTGTTGATATTGATCCTAATTATCAGTTTCAGGTTGAAGATAAAGTTGTATTAATAGGTCAATCAAATCATATTAATAAGTTTTTAAAACATTATGAAGACAAGTAATACTTGTCTTTTAGTATGCATGATAATTATACTACTAGGTTATATTGATATTGTACAATATTACTTTTATCTTCTAAACTATATTTAAGGAGATGAAAGAAAATGAGATTAAAAAATAAAGTAGCTTTAATTACAGGTGGAGGTACTGGTATCGGTTTAGATATAGCCAAAAATTATGTTAGTGAAGGATGTTATGTTTATATTACAGGGAGACGTGAAAATAAATTAAAAGATGCAGTTAATACTATTGGTCATGATATCGATTATGTTGTGGCAGATGTTACTAATAAAGAAGATATGCAACATGTTGCTGATAAGATTAAAAAAGATAAAGGACATTTGGATATTTTGATGTGTAATGCTGGTGTTGGTAATTATGTAGCAATTGAAGATATTACTGAAAAAGAATTTAATCGTGTCATGTATACCAATGTTTTGGGAACATATTACTGTGCCCAGGTATGTTTACCAATTATGCCACAAGGTTCAACAATTATCCTTAATACTTCAGTAACAGCATCACTAGGTTTGCCAAACTTTAGTTTGTATATTGCTGCTAAATCAGCTATGAAATCATTTATCCATACATGGACAAATGAACTCAGAGATCGCAAAATACGTGTTAACGCTCTAGCTCCTGGTATTATTCCAACAGATGCAGCTGGTAAGGAATTGGGTAGAGATCCTAAACAGGAAGCAGAGGTTCAAGCATATCGTTCTACTTTAATTCCTGCAGGGAGAGTAGGTCATGTGCAAGATACAAGCCATGCTGCCGTATTTCTAGCCTCAGATGAATCAAGCTATATTAATGGTGTAGAAATACTTGTTGATGGAGGCCTTGCCGCCATTTATCCAGTGAAATTATAATGAATCTACAGGAATATTTAGATAAAATCATTGATTTTATCATCAATACACATATTGATACCATACCACAATGTTACTATAACTATTTCTTAAACTACTTAGGAGTTACCATAGCTGGCTCACATCAACTACCCATTGATATTGTGATAAAAACTTTATCACACGATCATACAGGAAATTATCACCCTATTAATCGAAATGAATCATTATCTTTGGCAGATTGTGCCTTAATCGATTGTTTTAGTTCATCAATATTAGCCTATGATGACATCCATTTTCCTACTTCTACACATCCTTGTGGACCTATTGCTAGTAGTTTACTGGCATATAGTCGTCAAAATGCAATATCTATGCATGATTTTTTAGAAGCGTTATGCATTGGTATGGAAGTAGAATGTCGTTTGGGTATATTGCTCTTTTCCAACAATCAAACATCATGGTATACCACAGGTATTATCGGAGGTATGGGTGTTGTAGGAGCATTAAGTAAAGTGATGAATCTTTCGAAAGAACAAATAAAAAATGCCTTATCATTAACTTGTAACATGGCATCAGGAACAAGAGGTTCACATGGTTCAATGGCAGGTAGCTTTATACCTGCTCTTGCTTGTCAAAATGGATATTTGGCCACATGTTATGCATTAAACGGGATTACTTGTTCAGATACATCATTTTATGGTCATAATGGTTATATTTATCAATTATGCTCAAAGCCTAATATTGAAGAATCAATCAAAGATTTAGGTACAAAATATATTTCTCAAGAGGTTATTTGTAAACCTTATCCGTTTGGCTTTATATCTTATGCATGTATTGATAGTCTACTTAATTGTACAATTGATTATCATACCATTCATGATATCACCATTGAAATATCACCCATGGCTAAAAGACTAGGATCTAATATGCACCCACTTCATCAATATGATGCCTTTGTATCCATACCTTACTTAGTTGCCCGAACACTCATTAACAAAGATAGCTTATATCAACCAATCATTAATAATTTTATTATGACTAAAGAAGAACAGGAACTTATTAACAAAATGCAAATCATTGAAAATAGCTATCTTCATGATGATGAAGCCGATATTTATATTGATAATCAGCTATTCACAAATGCATATACACATACTAATATGTCTCAAGATGATATCATTAGAAAATTTATCAATTTAACACATATCAATCAATCATGGGTAAACGACTATTATCAATTAAATATTGATAATATATATCAATATATTATTTCCTACAATTCGACAAAAAATGACATTTTCGATAATTCCGCGAATAAAATACATACATAATATTAAAATCTGTGTATCAATTGCTCAAAACAATACGACAAAATATATGAAATTTCGACAAAAGTTTTGCCTATCAGTAATCACCATGATAAAATGATGAATGTAAAGGAGGAAATAAAAATGGTTAAAGTAGTAAAGACTGATAAAGCGCCAGGAGCCATTGGACCTTATAGTCAAGGTATTGATTTAGGAAATATCATATTTTTTTCAGGGCAGGTTCCACTTATTCCAGAAACTGGAGAAATGGCAACTGGAGGTATTGAAGGTCAAGCAAAACAGGCTTTTGAAAATGTTAGAGGGCTTTTAAAAAGCCAGGGATTGGATTTCTCCAATGTTGTTAAAACGACTGTGTTTTTAGATGATATGGGTGATTTTAATACTGTTAATGAAATATATGCGCAATATTTTGTAGAACCATATCCAGCAAGAAGCGCTGTGGAGGTTGCCAAGTTACCAAAAGGAGCATTGATTGAAGTCGAAGTTATTGCCGCCAAATAATTATATTGCCGTTTTATTAGAACGTTTTAATAATAGTGTTAGAATCTATTATGGTGATGGACATAGAGAAGTATCTGATGAAAAAGTAGAAGATTATATATTAAAAAGTAGCAAAAAATACTCAGGTTATAAGAATCCTGTCTTTGTATATGGTCAGAAACTATATCCTATCAAAGATCAAAGAGATGCGGATTGTATATGGATTAATCTTGATTATTTAGATGCTGAGGATGAGAAATATTTTAAGATTCTAAAAGAAAGAGATATCCTTGATAAAGCTATTAAGATGTTTCTAAAAGAAAAAGAAATCCAATTAAAAATGCTTAGTTGAACTAAGCATTTTTTATAATAATATAAGTGAAATCAACCCCATAATAAAACAATAAATAGAAAAATGAAGTGATTTTGTCAAGTAGACAATTTAAATAATTAAAATGATTTGCTATT
>JAJQEL010000038.1 GCA_021201655.1 Erysipelotrichaceae bacterium
CCTTAGTGAACTTTTAATTATTTATTTTGTTCACTTTAGAGAATCATATCAAAACCTCATTTTTTATTTGCTGGAATCATGTTATTTGATTTTATCGTATGGTCAAATCTTTAGAAATAGTTTATAATTATAGCAAGGAGTTGATTGTGATGCGTTACCTAAATATAAAGAATCCTATTGATAAATATATGAATATTGTTCGTAATCCTTTGTATGTTGATAAAAGTCTTTTAATAGATAGATTGTTTTTATATTTGGATAATGGATTAGGACATGATGTTTGTGTTACTCGACCTCGTAGATTTGGGAAAACAGTTAATGCTAATATGCTTGCTGCTTACTATACCAAAGGATATGATACACAATCAATTTTCGATAAATTAAAAATATCTCAATGTGATGATTATTTAATGCATTTAAATCAATATAATGTTATATATATTGATTTTAGCAGAATGGATGACGAATGTTCATCATACAGCGATTATATTACACCAATTAAAGAAGGGCTTAAAGCTGATTTAGTTTCTCAATATCATATAGAACCTGAATCATATGAAAATGTTTATGATTGGTTTTATAGTACGAATGACAGATTTATATTTATCTTGGATGAATGGGATTCAATTTTTTATAAAAATTTTATGCAATATGAAGATAAGCTAAAATATTTAGAATTTTTAAAAAATCTTGTTAAAGATCAAACCTATGTTATTATGACTTATATGACTGGCGTGTTACCAATTGCTAAATATTCATCTGGATCAGCATTAAATAATTTTGATGAATTCAATTTCATTAACGATACAGAGTTCAGTGATCTTTTTGGCTTCACTGAAGAAGAAGTTAAAGGATTATGCTCACGCTATCCTTATATGAAATATGAGAATTTAGAATATTGGTATGATGGCTATTATTGTGAAGACGGGCAAAAACTTTTTAATCCTAGATCAGTATCAAATGCATTTAAAAAGAAAAAATGTCTCAATTATTGGACGGAAACAGGGCCTATGAACGAGATATCTGAATGTATTGAACATAATGTTGATGCTGTTAAAAAAGATATTGTTGACTTAGTCTCAGATATTCCTGTTAAAATAAAACTGCAAGGATATTCAGCAACTGATAAAGCATTAAAAACGAGAAATAATATACTTTCCGCAATGGTTATATATGGCTTTTTGACTTATTATAATAATCAACTTTATATTCCTAATCATGAACTCATGCTTAAATATGAAGATGTTTTATCTAGAAAAAGTATGGGTGGGGTGAATGATATTGTAGAACAGAGTGAACATATTTTAGAAGCAACTTTAAACAAAGATGAAGAATTGTTAGCTGATATGATTGAAAAATCTCACGATAAAGAGATTGATTTGTTTCATTATAATGATGAAAATAGTATAGCTTGTTTGTTGTCATTATGTTATTTATATGCAAGAAATTACTATCATATTAGACGTGAAGATAAAACTGGAAAAGGACGCTGTGATATGATTTTTAGACCTTTAAATGGTATGCCAGCTATTATTATCGAATTAAAAGTTAATGGTACGCCTCAAGAAGCTATTAATCAAATAATCAATAAGAATTATATGCAGGAAGTAGAAACATGTAATGAAATTCTGTTGGTTGGAATAAGCTATCAATCTAATAGCGAGCATCCTGAATATAAGAAACATCATGTTAAAATTGTATCATATCAAACATAATAGACCACTGAAAAAGTGGTCTTCTTATATTATAGATTTTCACGCATGTTTTTTAAAATACTACGATAATCTTTGATTGCAAACAAAGTAGCATCAATACAATAAACAGGCTTTTCATGATGAGTATAACCAATAACTTCAGCTTCTTTATATGCAATCTGAGGAGCTAAGTAAATCGCATCATATTTTTGATAATGATCATACAAACGATCTATAGACATAGAAACAACTTTTAAATGAATATTCTCTAATTCGCATATTTCAGCTATCTCACTGGCAAATACACTTGTTGATAAACCATTGGTACATACTAAAGCAATAGTAGTATTTTTTATTTTACTATGTTTTAACATATTATCATAAAACTCATTAAACATATCAATACATTGGCCTAAATCAATAATCGTATAATGTAAATAAAATAATAACTTCTTATCTTCTTTTTGATGAATCTCTTCTTCGACAATATTATTATTCCAAATCGTTATTTGTCCATAAATCTTATCCATTTGAAAACTTAATGCTAAATAACGTTTATAGGGCTCCACATACTCCATTTTAATATTATCCTTTAAATAATCATCCTGATGAGCAACTAACCACTTATAAAACAAATCTTTATAGATAGTACTATTAAACTCATTACTGATCATATGTATCACCTCATCCACATTATTCTTACTCTTTTATTGATAATATGTCAATAATCCAAAAAAATTTTTTAAAAAAAGTGAGCTTTAGTTTAATAAAAAATATAATTATGATAGAATAAGAGTAGGGAAGGTGATGATATATATGGAAAAGAGAATATTTGTTATATCAGATCTTCATGGACAATTTGTATTGTTACAACTTTTATTAGAACGTATTGGATTTACTGATAATGATGAACTTTATATTTTAGGCGATATTATGGATAGAGGTCCTAATAGCATTGATATCTATTATTTTGTTCAAGCCATGGATAATATTCATATGCTTAAAGGTAATCATGAAATCATGATGCGTCGATCAATGCAAACTGCCTTGAAATATAATGATTTAGATTCTGAAAGAAGTAACCCTTATCGTTTATGGAAACAAAATGGTGGTCAAAAAACAGTTAATAGTATTCGTGAATATCTCCAAAAAGATGCGATTCCATATAGTGAATATTTTGATACAAAACGTATATTTATACAGGAACTGGTTGATTTTATTGATTCTTTACCTAGCTATATTGAATTAGATTATCAAGGTAAACATTATGTCATGGTTCATGCTGGAGTAGATCCAGAATTACCATTAGAAGAAAATGATGAAGAATTGATGGCTTGGATTAGAGAATATTTCTATTTAAATGAAGCGAATCCTGATTATACTTATATCTTTGGTCATACACCATGCTGCTTTATTAATGATGATGGTTCATTTGATGTTTGGTATGATCCTGATTATGGTAATAAGATAGCTATTGATGGTGGTTTAGCTGTTGGTGATAAAGGGCAATTGAATTGTTTATGTTTGACAACAGGTGAAGTCACAGTCTTAAAATATGCAGAGGGACAACCTCCTGAGGGGATGGAATTCTAATGAGAAGCGCATTTTATAGTCTTGTGAACTTTATTAATATGACCAATGTTAATGATGTCTATTGGGGTGCAGCTAAAAAGATTTTGCAAAATATTTATCATATTCCTAACTGTACTATTAATGAAGTCGCTGATATGTGTTATGTTTCTACAGCAACTATTTCCCGTTTGTGTCGCAAACTGAATTATGAATCTTTTGCTGATTTTAAAAAAGATGTCGCGAATAACTTAAATTATTTCAATCAGGATTCTAAATGTCTCTTATTTGATCATCAATTACCAGAAGCGGAAACAATTAATGATGGTAAAGAAGTTTTTAGGGATCATTTTCAAAATGTTATTCATAATTTAGAGGATACATATGAAAATATTCAATATGATGATCTTATTAAAATTGTCGATAAAATCCATGATTCCAAACGTATTATCTTTGTTGGTAACTTTTTAACGCAATCGATATCGATGCAACTACAAATAGAATTATCTTATTT
Organism: Erysipelotrichaceae bacterium; assembly: GCA_021201655.1. Classification (GTDB taxonomy): domain Bacteria; phylum Bacillota_I; class Bacilli_A; order Erysipelotrichales; family Coprobacillaceae; genus JAJQDJ01. Next base: position 3,778 of record JAJQEL010000038.1, read on the forward strand.
AGGCAAAGATTGTGTTGCCATGTATCCATTAGAAGAACAATTAAAAATCATTAAAACGCTTACTCATCGAGATATACTGATTGTTTCTTCGATTGCAGGGGGATTTATTCATGATCATCCTGATGTTATGCGTGAAATTATTAAGACTCCGGCCTATAAAGTTGTCATTACGCAATTAGAATCATTTGATTATGATGATAAATTTGATTTGCATCTAAAAGTTGGTAACGATCATTATTCACTTATTGGTAAATTCTCTGTCACATATATTTTTGAAGTATTAGAAGCTTTGTATCATTTAAAATACGGCATGATTTAAAGGATTGGCAACAATCCTTTTTAATTCTTGAAATATAGCTATGATTATGATAATATTTGACTGTTAAAGAAAAGAGGGATAAAATGACGAACATTATTCGTAAAATAACCGATTGGAAAGTCATTTTTGCATTGCAGACAATTGCTTCTTTGATATTAGTAGCCTTATTATTTAATCTAGGTATTCTTCCTATGAAATATGCTATTATTCTCCTTGCTGTTCTAGCAATCATTGATATACTTGTCGCATTCATCATGAAACCAACAAAAACCGGTAAAGGAAAAATCCGAAATGTTGTAGGTAAGATGGTCAGCTTATTATTAAGTATTTTACTTATGATTAGTTCTTTATATGTGGCGCAAGGAAATTCAGCATTGGCTTCTATCTCAGGATCAACAACCCAAACGAATAGGATGGTTGTGGTTGTATTGGATGAAAGTGACTATGAGTCATTAAATGATATTAGTGGTGAAACTATTGAAATCAATAATAGTGATGATAGTGATAATTTAGCAACAGCTATTGCTGCGTTAAATGAAGAAGATTCTTCTATAGCAACCAATGATGTAGGTGATTACGAAACATTATGTAGTGATTTATATGATAGTTCAACACCTGCTATCTTGATTAATGAGGCAAATTACGCCTTTATGGAAAACTATCAGGAAGATTTTAGTGATGAAACACGTGTTATCTGGTCTTACGATATTGAAAGTGAAGTCAATGATATTGCCAAGAATGTTGATGTAACAAATACGACATTTACGATTTTTATTAGTGGTATTGATACAAGTGGTAAAGTATCGACGGTATCACGAAGTGATGTTAATATGTTAGTGACTGTTAATCCAACAACGAAACAGATTTTATTAACTTCTATTCCGAGAGATTATTATGTCACGCTAGCAAATAAAAATGCCAAAGATAAATTAACCCATGCAGGGTTAGCAGGGGTAGAAAATTCTGTTGCAACGATTGAAAACTTCATGAATATTGATATTAACTATTATGCTAGAGTTAATTTTACATCTTTAGTAACAATGGTTGATGCTTTAGGTGGTGTCTCTGTTTATTCTGATTATACTTTTACTTCTAGACATGGTGGTTATAGCTTTACTAAAGGTTATAATAGTGTTGATGGCGATAAAGCTTTAGCATTTGTAAGAGAAAGATATAATTTACCTAATGGTGATAATGATCGTATTAGAAATCAGCAATATCTTTTAACAGCTATGCTTAAAAAGGCTATGTCACCAGCAATTATTACGAATTATACAAGTATTTTAGATGCTATTTCAGGATCATTTGAAACGAATATGACATCAAGCGAAATTACTTCACTTATTAAGATGCAGCTTAATGATATGGCTGATTGGGATATTATGCAGATTCAATTAACTGGTACAGGTGCTTATATGACTGGTGGTGCTTATATGCCAAACAATAAGTTATATTATATGATTCCTGATGATGATAGCGTAGCATATGCTACAGAGCTGATTCAAGCTATGGTTGATGGTGAAACAATAACTGTTGAATAGAGATCTGGTTAATCAGATCTCTTTTTGCATTCTTGATTTCCCTATGCATATCATGTATAATTCTTTTATGATGAAGGTGATACAATGAAAGTCAATTATAAAATTGTGGGTGAAGGTTTTCCTATTATTATGCTTCATGGTAATGGGGAAAATCATCATGAATTTGACCAATTGGTCAAGGATTTGAATGATTATCAATGTATTCTTATTGATGCTTCATATGATGGTAAAATCAGTTATCAAAAGCTTTGTGATGATGTTGTTGCAGTGGTTCAGGAATTGAAATTAAATGCTTTTGATATTATTGGTTTTAGTGATGGCGGTATTATTGCTTTAATGTTAGCCATGCAACTAGACAGTGTTCAACATATCATTACCCTAGGGGCGAATACTAGACCTGGCATGATTAAGACGTTTTTTCTTGTGAATAGTATTATTCGTCTTATTTGTCTATTACCTTTTTGTATTTATCAAAAGAAAGCCAGATTATCATTTAAATTAACGAAAATGATGCTATTAGAACCTCATATTTCTTATGAATCATTAACAGATATTAAGATTCCTGCATTAATTATGGCTGGTGAATATGATTTGATAAAAGAAGAAGACAGCAAAAATATAGCTAATGCTTTACCCTATGGGATATTAAGGATTATATCTCATGGGAATCACTTTCTACTTAGGGATTATTATAAACAAACATACAAGGAAATACGTTTATTTTTAGATATATGTCATAAGGAGGATTGAAGATGAAAGTATGTCAAGTAAGAAATATTAAAATAGGAGAAGGTAAACCTAAGATTTGTTTACCAATTGTAGGAACAACTGATGAAGAAATCATGGAACAATTATCATCTTTTGGAGACCTAAAGTATGATCTCATTGAAATACGTATAGATTTTTATAAAGATCTTTATGATACCCAAAAAGTATTATCCATATTAAGAGATATTCGAATGAATACCGTTAAACCACTATTATTAACTTGTCGCTCACAAAAAGAAGGGGGAGAATCCACTTTAAGTAATGAAGAATATAAAGAATTATTAAGAGATATTATTCCTACTCGTTGTGTTGATTTAGTCGATATTGAAGTCATGAATAGTGATTATTTTGTATCCTTATTAACAGGTATTGCCCATCGTAATAATACAAAAGTTATTATGTCTAATCATGATTTTAGCCAAACACCTGATAATGATACGCTTATGGAGCGTCTTAAGAAAATGGAAAAGATGGATGCTGATATTGCGAAGATTGCCGTTATGCCACAGAATAAAGATGATGTTATGAGAATGCTGAATTTAACCATGACAATGAATGAACAATTAAGTATTCCTTTAGTGACTATGTCAATGGGTCAATTAGGTGTTATCTCTAGAATAACTGGTGAATTAACAGGCTCTGCTATAACTTTTGCGACAGGCGCCAAAGCATCTGCTCCAGGACAAATCGGAGTGAATGATATGAATGTTATTTTAGAGGCTTTACATCATGATTGATTTGTCTCGTGCTTTTAAAGCATTTGATCATTATATATCAAATTATGATACTTCTATTCCATCTATTCATTTAAAGCTTATTCATACTTATGAAGTTGTTAAGGTATCGGATTATTTGTGTGATCAGCTACAAATAAGAGAAGAAGATAAGCTTTTAGCAGCTCTTATTGCTTTATTGCATGATATTGGTCGTTTTGATCAATGGATGCTTTATCATAGTTTTGCGGATTATAAAACGGTTGATCATGCTTTGCTTTCTAGTGAATTATTATTTGAAAAACACTTGATTAGAGAGTTTATTGAAGATAATAAATATGATGACATTATTAAAAATGCTATTGAACAGCATAATAAGTATCAAATTGATGATGGTTTTGATGAAAGAAACCTATTATTTATTCATTTAATAAGAGATGCTGATAAGCTTGATAATTTTCGCGTAAAAGAGGAAGAAGATATTGAGCATATTCTTTATAAAACAGTAGCAGAAGTGAATAAAGAAACTATTTCGCCTAAAATTTATGAGCAATTCTCACATAAGCAACTTATTTATGGACCTAATCGCATCACTCATTTAGATATGTGGTTATCCTATATAGCTTTTATCTTTGATTTACATTTTAAGGAAAGTCTTATCTATATTAAAGATAATCATTGGGTTGAACGTTCATTTTGTCGTATACATCCTATACATGATGAAACATTGAAACAATATCAAACCCTTGAACAGATTGCGTTAGATTATCTTGAGGAGAACGTATGAAAACAAGAAAAATGGTTTATATTGCACTTCTTAGTGCAATTGCAATTATTTTACATATGGTAGATCATTATTTATCAGCTCCATTACCTTTTGGGGTAAAATTTGGCATTGCGAATATTATCAGCTTAATGGCTATAGAACTCTATGGTATTCAAGAAATGTGGATGATTAATATCATGCGTGTTATTATTTCTGGATTACTTACAGGAAGCATTATGTCCTATCCTTTCTTTATGAGTTGTGGTGGAGTATTTTTAAGCTCTGTTGCTTTGAGTATCTTGCATATCTTCCGTTTTTTGCCCGTGGTTTCTATGTCCATTATCTCTGCTATATGCCATAACATTGGGCAAATTATAGTCATCTCATTGATTATATCATCTACAGCTGTTGTTCCGTATATATTTGTGATGCTGATCTCGGCCATACCTACAGGTATCTTAACGGCACTCATTGCCCAGGAGGCCTTAAAACGCATAAAAACATAGCTTTAAGCTATGTTTTTTAGTACTTCATCAATTAAGCCATATTCTAAGGCATCATAAGCATTTAAAAAATAATCTCGATCCGTATCTTTTTTAATACGTCTTAAACTTTGTCCTGTCATTTGGGCTAATAGTTTATTTAACTTATCTTTTTGCTTTAAAATATGCTTTGTGGATATCTCCATATCACTTGCTTGTCCCTGAATACCACCAAGAGGCTGATGTATCATAATTTCACTATTCTCCAAGGCACTACGTTTTCCCTTTGCTCCAGCTGCTAATAAAAATGCACCCATACTAGCTGATAAACCAATACTAATGGTTGCAACATCACATTTTATAAAATTCATAGTATCATAAATCGCTAATCCAGCACAAACACTGCCACCAGGAGAATTAATATACATATCAATATCACTATGACTATCCAACGACTCTAAATATAACAATTGACTAATAATCGAACTCGCCAATTCATCATTAATCTCACCACATAACATAATAATACGATCTTCTAATAACCTGGAATATATATCATAAGCATATTCTTTGGCATTTCTTTTTAAGATAACTGTTGGTATAAATGGCATTTTATTCCCTCCATAATTCATTATAGGGAAATTTTTAGATTTTATACATCTTAATAATCTGTAATTTTTTTCACAATCCTTACAACTTTTATTGATTTATTTTCGATTGTAGATTATAATAGATGCATAAGATTAAAAGGAGGATGTCAAAAAAATGGCAGTAAAAGTAGCAATTAATGGATTTGGACGTATCGGTCGTCTAGCATTTAGACAAATGTTTAATGCAGAAGGGTATGAAGTTGTAGCAATCAACGATTTAACTAGCCCAAAAATGTTGGCTCATTTATTAAAATATGATTCAGCTCAAGGTACTTATGCATTAGCTGACACAGTTGAAGCAAAAGAATCTTCAATCGTTGTAGATGGAAAGGAAATCGAAATCTACGCTAAAGCTAACGCAGCTGAATTACCTTGGGGAGATTTAGATGTTGATGTAGTATTAGAATGTACAGGTTTCTATACTTCTAAAGCTAAAGCTGAAGCTCATATTCAAGCAGGTGCTAAGAAAGTCGTTATTTCAGCTCCAGCTGGAAATGATTTACCAACTATCGTATTTGGTGTAAATGAAGGAACTTTAAAACCAGAAGATACAGTTATCTCTGCAGCTTCTTGTACAACTAACTGCTTAGCTCCTATGGCTAATGCATTAAACAATTTAGCTCCAATTAAATCAGGTATCATGTTAACAGTGCATGCTTACACTGGTGATCAAATGACATTAGACGGACCACAAAGAAAAGGTGATTTAAGAAGAGCTCGTGCAGCAGCAGTTAACATCGTACCTAACAGTACTGGTGCAGCTAAAGCTATCGGTTTAGTTATTCCTGAATTAAATGGTAAATTAATTGGTTCAGCACAACGTGTACCTGTTCCTACAGGATCTACAACTATCTTAACTTCTGTTGTTGAAGGTGAAGTTACAGTTGAACAAGTTAATGCAGCTATGAAAGCAGCAACAACTCCATCATTTGGTTACACTGAAGAAGAATTAGTATCATCTGATATCATCGGTATCACTTATGGTTCATTATTCGATGCAACTCAAACTATGGTTAAACCATTAGACAACGGAACTACTGAAGTCCAAACAGTTTCTTGGTATGACAACGAAAATTCATATACTTCTAACATGGTTAGAACTATTAAATATTTCGCTGAATTAAAATAATCTTATTCTAAAAAGTGAAGCTTAGCTTCACTTTTTCTTTTGCCTGAAAGAATTTCTAGAAAATATGTGACATTATCTTATTTTCGTGTAAAATAATAGATAAGGAGGGATCAGGATGATTAAGATTATGTTAGTATGTGCCAAAGGAATGTCAGTGACATTATTGATGGATATTATGCAAAGAGAGGCTGAAAGTCAAAATATGGATTGTTGTATTTATGCTGTTAATCCTCAAGATGTTCGTGCTGGTTATATTGAATATAATGTGGATGTCATCTTACTTGGTCCACAAGTAGCATATATGCAAAAGCAATTGGAGAAAGATGTTGATCATAAGATACCAGTAGGTGTTATTAATATCAAAGATTATGGTTTGATGGATGGAAAGCATGTTTTAAAAGAAGCATTGAAACTTGTGCATAATGATTGAAATAATATATAAAATATTTTAAGATGATTTCAGGAGGTGTATCTATGAAATCATCTATTATTTTAGGTATTATGTTTCCCTTTATTGGAACAACTCTTGGTTCAGCGTGTGTTTTCTTTATGAAAGATGACATGAAACCTCTTGTACAAAAAATATTATTAGGCTTTGCCTCTGGTGTCATGGTAGCAGCATCAGTTTGGTCTTTGCTTATTCCTAGTATCGAAATGACGGATAGTCAGTTATCATTTATACCAGCAGCAACAGGATTTTTGCTGGGCATGGGATTTTTGCTTATATTGGATAAAACAGTTCCCCATATGCATTTAGATCATCAAGCTGAAGGACATAAGTCTACATTGTCTAATACAACGATGATGATTTTAGCTGTAACTATGCATAATCTTCCTGAAGGTATGGCAGTGGGTATTGTTTATGCGGGATCAATGATGCATAATGCAGAAATATCCATGGCAGGGGCTTTAGCTTTATCACTTGGTATTGCCATTCAAAATTTTCCTGAAGGAGCGATTATTTCAATGCCTTTAAAAAGTGAAGGAGTTAGCAGTACAAAATCTTTTATATATGGTATGCTTTCAGGTGCAGTAGAACCAATTGGTGCCTTGTTGACAATGATGTTATCATCATTGATTTTGCCAGTTCTACCTTATTTGTTATCTTTTGCGGCAGGAGCAATGTTATATGTCGTTGTTGAAGAACTCATACCCGAAGGTTCTGTTGGTGAACATTCAAACATTGCAACCATAGGTTTTGCGTTAGGTTTTGTGTTAATGATGATTTTAGATGTAGCATTAGGATGAAAAAGTGTGCTATAATAAGATAAACGAGGTGATAATATGGACTTGCATGAATCAGGTGAAATGTATTTAGAGACAATTCTTTTATTGAAAACTAAAAATCAGTATGTACGCTCAATTGATATTGCCCATGAAATGAATTTTTCTAAGCCAAGCGTATCACGTGCTATTAAAATTTTGCGTGAAGGCAATTTGATTACTGTTGATAATAAGGGTTATATTGATTTTACTGATGAAGGTTTGTTGAGAGCTGAAAAAGTTTATAATCGCCATGTGAATCTTACAAAGTTTTTGGTTAGCATTGGTGTGGAAGCCAAACAGGCAGAAGATGATGCTTGTCGTTGGGAACATATTATTAGTGAAGAAACTTATCAGTGTATTTGTGATTATCTAAAGAAACAATCTTAAGGATTGTTTTTTTTGTTGTATTTTTATATGAAGTCAATAGTTTGTAATATACGTATTTTTATGATAAAATACACTTCGAGGTGTACATCAATGGATTATTTAGAAAACAAGAAAAAAAGAAGAGTTAAAAGGGATATAATATACATTATTGCTTGTGTTTTGTGTTTGGTTATTGGATTATTAGGTGGCTATTTTATTCATGGGAATACGGATAATGAAGCTAGTGATGCTACTATTTATGATGAGGTTGTTAGTTATATCGAAGATCTTTATTTGGATACTACAGATAGTGAAACCGAAATAAGTGAAAGAATATTAAGTGGTATGGTTTCAGCTTTGGGAGATCCTTTTTCATCATATTTAACAAGTGAAGAAACAGAAGCATTAAATACATCTATTGATGGTAGTGTGGAAGGCATTGGTGTGAGTTATACAACAGTGGATGCAGGGGCTTTGATTATGCATGTGTATCAGGATGGTCCTGCTAGTAAGGCTGGTATTTTTGATGGTGATATCATTACTCATGTAGAAGGAACGTCTATTGCTGGCTATTCTTCTGATAAGATAAAGAATGTTATACAAGGTAGTAGTGGTACAAATGTTACTTTGAAAGTTTTAAGAAATGGTGAAGCAATGGAATTTACTTTAACTAGAGATAGTGTCGAGACATCTGTTTATGGAGAAGTGAGAACTTTATCAAATCAAAGTGTTGGTTATTTACAAATTACGACATTTGGCAGTACTAGTGCTGAATTGATTGAAGTCTATTTACAGGAATTTGTTGCGGCTAATGTAAGTGCTATTATTATTGATTTGCGAGGTAATGGTGGTGGTTATTTGAATGCTGTTATGGATATTTTAGATTTATTTGTTGATGAAGGAGAGACACTGTTTTCAATTGCCGATGTGAATAATAATACAAGTGTATATCAAGCCACAGATAGGGAAAAATATCATTTTGATAAAGGTTATATTTTAGTTGATAGTTCCACTGCTAGTGCTTCAGAAGTCATGAGTGCTGGTTTAAAAGAGAATTTGAATTATCAACTGATTGGTGAAACAACTTATGGTAAAGGTATTGTACAAACGCAAATTACTTTATCCGATGGTTCAACATTAAAATTGACAACACAAAAATGGTTAACCCCTGATGGTAATTGGATTCAAGGTGAAGGTTTAACTCCTGATGAGGAAGTTGATGATATCACTTTAAGTGATTTTAAGATACCTGATATGAGTGATAGTTATCAATATGATGATGTTGATGATAACATTAGTTATATGCAACTGATGCTCAAACAATTAGGATATGATATTGATAGAACAGATGGCTATTTTTCTAAAGAAACAGAGACAATATATAAACAATTTGAAAGTGATTATAACTTAGAAGCAGATGGTATCTTTGATGAGGATGACGCAACGATTCTTTTAAGTGCTTTAGCTTATCAGGTTTATCAGCTGCAAACCGATTATTCTTATGAAAAAGTACAAGAATTATTGAAATAGAGGTGATTGGATGGATTTTAAGCTTGTTAGTGATTATCAGCCTATGGGTGATCAGCCTACCGCAATTGAACAATTGGTTAAAGGCATTCATGCAGGTAAAAAGGAACAAGTCTTATTAGGTGGTACAGGAACTGGTAAAACGTTTACTGTTGCCAATGTGATTGAACAGATTAATAAGCCAACTTTGGTATTATCCCATAATAAAACTTTAGCTGGACAATTATATTCTGAATTAAAAGAATTCTTTCCTGAAAATCGTGTTGAATACTTTATTTCTAACTTTGATTTTTATCAGCCAGAAGCTTATATCCCCAAAAGCGATACCTATATTGATAAAAATGCTCAAACCAATTATGAAATAGAAATGTTACGTTCATCAGCGATGAACTCTTTATTAGAAAGAAAAGATACGATAGTTGTTGCCTCAGTAGCATCAATCTACGGTTTAGGTAATCCAGACCAATATCGTGATATGATTTTTTCCTTGCGCGTAGGACAAGAAATAGACCGCAATGAATTATTGACATTTTTAGTAGATCGTCAATATCATCGTAATGATATTGAACAATCTAAAGGGACATTTAGGGTGCGTGGAGATGTCATAGAAATAGTCCCAGGACATACAGAAAGCTATCTGATACGCATCGAATTATTTGGTGATGAGGTGGATCGTATTTGCGAAGTCGATCCTTTAACAGGTAAAATAATGGGAAGTTTTAAAAGCTATACCATTTATCCTGCCTATGGATATGTCACTGCCCATGAACAAATGCTTCATGCCTGTGATACAATTAGTGCAGAACTCAAAGAAAGACTTGCTTTCTTTGAAAAAGCTAAAAAGCCTCTTGAATATGAAAGATTAGATCAACGTACAAGACATGATGTCGAAATGCTTAGAGAAGTTGGCATGTGTCCTGGAATTGAAAATTATTCCCGTCATATTGATGGCAGAGCACCAGGCCAAAGGCCTTATACCTTAATTGATTATTTTCCTCAGGATTTCTTAATGATTGTTGATGAAAGTCATGTTATGTTACCACAAATTAGAGGTATGTATAATGGTGATCGTAGTCGTAAAGAGACATTGGTAGAATATGGTTTTCGTCTACCTAGTGCACTAGATAATCGACCTTTAAGATTTGCAGAATTTGAAAATATTATCAATCAGGTTATATATGTATCTGCGACACCTGGTGACTATGAATTAGAGAAAACAAAGGGTGTTTATGCTGAACAGATTATTCGTCCTACTGGACTATTAGATCCACTAGTTGAAGTGCATCCGATTAAAAATCAAATAGATGATATCATTAATGAAATTAATGAACGTATTGAAAAAAATGAACGTGTTCTTATAACCACTCTTACTAAGCGTATGGCTGAAGATTTAAGTGCTTTCTTAAAAGAGACTGGACTGAAAGTTGCTTATTTACACTCTGATACAAAAACCTTAGAAAGAACAGAAATTATTAGAGATTTAAGATTAGGAAAATATGATGTTTTAGTAGGTATCAATTTACTTAGAGAAGGTTTAGATATTCCTGAAGTTTCTTTAGTTTGTATTTTAGATGCGGATAAAGAAGGTTTTTTGCGTAGTGAAAGATCGCTTATTCAAACCATTGGTCGTGCGGCTAGAAATGCGCATGGTAAGGTTATTCTCTATGCAGATAATATGACTGATAGTATGAAACATGCCATGGAGGAAACAGCGCGCAGAAGAGAAATTCAAGATGCTTATAATAAGCAGCATGGTATTATTCCGCAAACTATTCATAAAGAAATCAGGGATCTTATTCAAGGCAAAGAAACGATTGATGAAGCATCATCATTATTGCAAAAGGGTAAGAAGGCTTCTAAGAAGGCAAAACAAAAGATGATTGATGATATTGAAAAAGAAATGCGTGAAGCTGCCAAGGCTTTAGACTTTGAGCGTGCGATGGAACTAAGAGATATTATGCTAGAATTAAAAGGTGATATATGATTGATTATGATAACTTGTTAATGTTAGATAAACCATCAATCGCTTTTAAGCAACTACATGATCATCACTCTTTACCCGATTATCTAGAAATCTTAAGTCAAACCAAACAACGCCGTGATTATCATCCTGAAGGAGATGTTTTAACGCATACATTGATGGTTTTAGATGAAGGTGCTCAGCGCAAGTATGAAAGTGATCATCCTTTATGGTTTATGTGGTCGTGCTTGCTTCATGATATTGGTAAACCTGTTGTAACAACCCCTGAAGGTAGAGCACCTTATCATAATGAAGCAGGTGTTAAATTATTTCAAAATATTAACATTATCACTGATGCTACAGAGCGTACATATATTGAAACAATGATTATGTATCATATGCATCTGATGAATATGGCAAGAAACAATGCACCTGACTGGCGTTATTTAAGATTGTTAAAACTCATTGAAAATAAAGTTTCATTAAATGATTTGATATTAATTAGTGTTTGTGATAAATTAGGCAGAGGTTATGTTGCCTATGATCAGTTATCACATTTTTATGATTATATAGAAGATAAGCAAAAACGTTTAGGCGTCAATGCTTTGCCTGCTTTATTGACAGAGGCTGAGTTGCAGCGCTTTAAAGAAGATGTTTTCATGGAGGCTTATGAATTACAGCTTCAGGGAATGAATAAAGGTGAAATATTAAGGAGTTTGGAAAGAAAATATGTTAAGGGATAAAATTGTTATAAAAGGTGCACGCGTTAATAATTTAAAAAATATTGATGTTGAAATTCCACGTGATAAGCTTGTCATTATGACAGGCTTATCAGGTAGTGGTAAAACTTCCTTGGCTTTTGATACTATTTATGCGGAAGGGCAAAGACGTTATGTTGAATCATTAAGTGCTTACGCAAGGCAATTTCTTGGTGGGGTAGAAAAACCTGATGTCGATAGCATCGAAGGCTTATCACCAGCTATTGCGATAGATCAAAAAACGACCTCTAATAATCCTCGTTCGACCGTGGGAACGGTTACTGAAATCTATGACTATTTGCGTTTATTATATGCCAGAGTAGGACATCCTTATTGTCCGACCCATCATGTTTTAATTGAATCACAAACGATTAAGCAGATGTGTGATTTTGTAGATAGTTATAAAGATCGTACAAAAATTCAAATATTAGCACGTATGTGCAGGAATCAAAGAGGAACACATAAAGATTTATTTGAACGATTACTAAAGGATGGCTTTGTTAGAGTTAAGGTTGATGGAGAAGTTAAATTATTAGAAGAAGAGATTATTTTAGATAAAAATAAAAAACATAATATTGATGTGATAGTGGATCGTATTATTAAAAAAGATGGTTATCGTTCTAGGTTGGCTGATTCTTTAGAAACAGCATTAAAGCTAACTGATGGTGAAGCTATTGTAGAAAATTTAGATGAGCATACAGAAAAGCTGTTTTCACAGCATTTATCTTGTCCCTATTGTGGCTTTTCTGTACCAAAGCTAGAACCACGATTATTTTCATTTAATAATCCTTTAGGGGCTTGTCCTGATTGTAAGGGAATTGGTGTTAAAAATGAAGTGGATGATGATTTATTGATTCCTGATTGGTCATTATCTATTAATCAGGGTGGATTACGTTATTTCAAGACTTCGGTAGGAACGGATCGTATTGAATGGCAGAGGTTTTTGATTTTATGTGAAACATATCATATTGATTTAGATAAACCATTAAAAGATTTCAGTAAAAAAGAATTGGATATTATCTTAAAAGGTAGCGATAAACCAATCAGTTATACCATTACTTCAAGTTCAGGAAACGTTTCTAAAACAACAAAATATATTGAAGGTGTTAAAACTTTAATTGCAAGACGTTATGAAGAAACGAATTCTGCCTGGATCAAAGAATGGCTTGGTTCATTTATGGCTGAACATACATGTCCAACCTGTCAAGGTAGAAGATTAAATGATCAGGTATTAAGTGTTAGAGTGAATGGGCTTAATATTAGTGAATTTACTAATATGTCGATTGAAAATGCTTTAGAATTTGTGAAAAATATACAATTAAGTGACATGGAAACACAAATTGCAAAGCTGATTTTAAAAGAAATAGGGGATCGTTTAACATTTTTGAATGATGTCGGTTTAGGCTATTTGACGATGTCTAGAAAGGCTGGTGGTTTGTCAGGTGGAGAAGCTCAGCGTATTCGTTTAGCAACTCAGATTGGTTCACGTTTAACTGGGGTTTTATATGTATTGGATGAACCTTCTATTGGGTTACATCAAAGAGATAATGAAAAATTGATTCATACATTATGTAATATGCGTGATTTAGGTAATAGTGTGATTGTTGTGGAACATGATGAAGAAACAATGTTAGCATCCGATTATATTGTGGATATTGGGCCAGGTGCTGGTATTCATGGTGGTGAAGTAGTGGCTTGTGGTAGTCCTAAAGAAATTATGGCTTGCCCTGATTCTATTACTGGAAAGTATTTATCAGGAAAGTTAAAAATTCCTGTTCCTAGAAAAAGAAGAAAAGGCAATGGTCTCTATTTAGAAGTTAGAGGGGCTCAGGAACATAACTTAAAGAATATCAATGTGAAATTTCCATTAGGAAAGTTGATTGTTGTTACAGGAGTTTCTGGTAGCGGTAAATCAACATTGGTGAATGATATTTTATGTAGAGCAGTTCGTGCTAAGCTTTATCGTTCTAAAGAAAAGCCAGGTAAGCATAAAGAAATTAAAGGCTTAGAAAATGTTGATAAAGTCATTGAAGTATCACAAGATCCAATTGGTAGAACACCAAGATCTAATCCAGTGACTTATACAGGCGTTTTTGATGATATTCGTGAATTATATGCAAAAACAAATGAAGCACAGATTCGTGGTTATGATAAGAGTCGTTTTTCTTTTAATGTCAAGGGTGGACGTTGTGAAGCCTGCCAAGGTGATGGGGTTAAGCGCATCAGCATGCATTTCTTACCTGATGTTTATGTGCCTTGTGAACAATGTGAAGGCAAACGTTATAATGAAGAAACTTTGCAGGTCACATTTAAAGACAAAAACATTTATGATGTCTTAGAAATGACAGTTGAAGAATCACTGGAATTCTTTGATAACTTACCACGTATACGTTCTAAACTACAAACCCTCTATGATGTCGGTTTAGGCTATATTAAGCTTGGCCAAAGTGCTCCTACTTTATCTGGCGGGGAAGCCCAACGTGTTAAATTAGCAAGCGAACTACAAAAGAAAGCTACTGGTAAAACAGTATATATTTTAGACGAGCCAACGACTGGTTTACATAGTCATGATGTAGCACGATTAATTGATGTGTTAAATCGTATTGTTGATCAAGGAGACACAGTTATTGTCATTGAACATAATTTAGATGTGATAAAAATTGCAGATTATATTATTGATTTAGGCTTGGAAGGTGGCGACAATGGTGGTACAATTGTGGTAACAGGAACACCTGAAAAAGTCGCAAAATGTGAAGTTAGTCATACTGGACGATTTTTAAAAAAAGTGTTGGAATAGGAGGATACTATGGCAAAATCTGTAAAGGTAAAGGATTTATTGAAACCTTCATTGTTTAAACAAATATCAGGTAACGAAGAAGCATTAGAGAGAGAAATCTTTGTAGCTGAAATGAATCGACCAGGCTTTGAATTAGCAGGTTTTTTCAAGTATACTGATTTTCGAAGAATTATTTTATTTGGTGAAAAAGAAATAGCTTTTGTCAAGGAAATGTCCAAGGAGGCGCAATTGGCTTGCTTTGCTAAGCTAGCCAATGATGAAACACCTTGTATCATTATTGCCAAAGGCTATCCATGTCCAGAAATACTTAAAAACATCGCCATTAAAAGAAACTTTCCTATTTTTGAGACAAATCAGGCCACGGGTCGTGTTTCCATTGATTTAACGGCTACTTTAGATGAAGCTTTAGCAGCTGATACGCTTATCCATGGTGTTTTCTTAAATATTTATGGTAAAGGTGTTATCATGCGTGGTGATAGTGGTGTTGGAAAAAGTGAAATTGCCTTAGAATTAATAAAACGTGGGCATATCTTGATTGCTGATGATGCTATTGAACTTTATCATATTGGTCAATCTATTGTTGGTAAACCACCAGCAGTTTTGAGTAACTTTTTGGAAATAAGAGGTATTGGGGTTATTAATGTTTCTAAAATGTTTGGAGTAGCATCTGTATTAAAACAGGATACGGTTGATTTAATTATTCAATTGGATCGTTGGTTACCTTCTCGAGAATATACGCGTATTGGGGTTGAAGAAGATGATATTTTTGAAGAAATATTGGATGTTCAGATACCAAAGATTGTAGTACCAGTTACTGGTGGACGTAGTATGGCAGCAATTATTGAAGCAGCAGTTATGAATATGCAGTTAAAAGATTATGGTTATGATTCAAGTAAGGAATTTGTCAATCGTGTATTAGACAATATTAAGAATAAGACAATATGACATTTTTTGAAGATTTCTCAACTTTTTTAACCATAGGTCCTTTTACTATTACCTGGTATGCTGTATGTATTTTGATTGGAGCCTGTATTGCTTATTTTTTAGCGAAATATCATTTTAAGCAGGGTGGCTATCGTACCGATATATTGTCTGACTATTTTATTAATCTTTTATTGTTAGGCATTATTGGTGCTCGTGTTTGGTATGTTATCTTTACATTTGATGAGTTTTATGCCTCTGATCCTTTAGAAGTCTTTGCCATTTGGCATGGTGGCTTAGCTATTCAAGGTGGTATTTTTGTTGGACTAATTTATAGTTATTATTTCTTTAAGAAACACGATATTCCTTTCCTTGTAGCTGGTGATTATATTATGCCAGGTGTCTTGATTGCCCAGGCTTGTGGCAGATGGGGCAACTTCTTTAATCATGAAGCATATGGTAGCGTTGTATCATTAGAGTTCCTGCAAAATCTACATTTACCTGATTTCATTATCAACAATATGTATATTCAAGGTGCTTATCATCATCCTACATTTCTTTATGAATCATTAGGTAATATTCTATGTTTTTTGCTTATCTTCTTTATTATTAGAAAATTTCAAAAGCATCAGGGTATTCAATTCTTTAGCTATTTCTTATGTTATGGCATTGTTAGATTCTTTGTTGAAGGTTTACGAACCGATAGTTTGATGTTTGGCTTTATCAAAGTTGCCCAATTAGTTTCTATTTTGTTTATTATTGTTGGTATTGCTGGCATGGTTTATGTTCATTTATATGGTCAAAAAATAAAGAATCAGGATTCCTGATTCTTTTTTAACATAATGTTCATGTTTTTTTCACATTGATTGTTTATACTTAATCTATGGATGTTTAATAATTACGTTTAATCAAACCATCTGCAAAACTAATAGGGATGCCAAACATGATACCTGTATCAGGATTATCAATACCCTCTAAAACTTCATCAACAGTTTTTCTGACTATCTCTACCTGGCTATCTTTTACAATAAAAAACAATGTTTTGCTTTCAGGTCTTGGATTATCCAAAAATAAACGTAAAGATCCTAAGATATAACTTTCATCTGAATCTCCTAAGCGATTCATCATACCTGTAGATTCAATGATTGTACCCCCAGTGACACCAGCTTTTTTTAATTTAGCTAAAAGGTCATCTAAATAATCAATTTTATTTAATACAACTACTATGACTTGCATGTTTATCACCACCTAATTTATATTATATCGAATGTTTGATAAAATTGCTAGTTATTATCACAAAAATGCGTTATAATAATAGAAAGATGTATGAACTTTAAGGAGGAGTTAATAGAAATCAGGAATAATATATGATGATACATCATAAAATACAATATATAATAGTGATATCCAATATTTCGACATACTTTTTGTATGTCTAAAACTATAATAGGAAGTCGGGAGGAATGAATTATGCCATATATGAATATTACTACTATAAAAACATTGACTTTATACCAGGAAAAGAAATTAAAAACAACAATTGATGAACTCATTACTATACTACCTGGTAAAAAACCTGAAAATCTCATGATTCACATCGAAGATAATCAAGTTATCTATTTTAGAGATAATGACTTAGATTGTATGAAAATTACTATTCAGGTATTTCATAGCATTGACTATGAATATAAAAGAGAATTTGTTCAAAAGCTTACTAAAGCTGTTGAACATATTACTAAAATACCTGTAAGCCAGCAATATGCAACTATTGAAGAACATGAACATTGGGGCAAAAACGGGGACTTCGAATAGATATGGATAAACCATATCTTTTTTAATACTATGATTTTAACTATTATGCAAAATAATTAATTATGAAACTTGCTGGAAGTATATAATAGAAGTTGTAAATTTTTTGTAAATTTTTAATTCTGTTTTTTTAAAAAGTACTTGCATTTATAATATCGATATGATAATATATTAAAGCACTAGCAAGAATATGCTTCAATAGCTCAGTTGGTAGAGCAACGGACTGTTAATCCGTGGGTCGTAGGTTCGAGTCCTACTTGAAGCGCCAGTGGCTCGTTGGAGAAACGGTTAACTCACATGCCTTTCACGCATGCATTCGCGGGTTCGAATCCCGCACGAGTCACCATGTGGAGGTTTAGCTCAGTTGGGAGAGCATCTGCCTTACAAGCAGAGGGTCAGCGGTTCGAGCCCGTTAACCTCCACCATTTAAATATTGCCGGCTTAGCTCAACTGGTAGAGCAACTGACTTGTAATCAGTAGGTTGAGGGTTCAAGTCCTTTAGCCGGCACCATGCGGGTATGGTGAAACTGGCAGACACGCTAGACTTAGGATCTAGTGCTTCGGCGTGCAGGTTCAAGTCCTGTTACCCGCACCATGGAATGTAGGATATGAAGTAATTCATATCTTTTTTATTTTATAAAATAATTGATTAAATCAATATTTTTTTTGATTATGGAATAAATTGTATATTGATAAAAATGAAATTTAATTGGGTTTAGCATATGTCCTTAAATCATATTAAAATAAGAAAAATTTGCTAAATTTCTGGAAAATTACCTCCAAATCTACGAAGAATGTCAATTTTATTACCTCCATCAATCGAAATTCCTTCGGAAAATAGGGGAAAATTCGAGAATCATCCGCCTTATTGTGTTATTTCTCAAATGCCTCCAAAAGTTTATTAGCCGAATGTTGTTTGATGGTGTAATCAAAATGCGTATAAATATTAGCTGTGGTAGTAATTGTGGAATGACCAAGCCATGCTTGTATTTCTTTTAAATCAACACCACTACGATAAAGCAGTGTTGCACAGCTATGTCTTAAGTCATGAAAACGAATCTTTCTTAAATTGTTTTTTTTCAATGTTAATGCAAAATTTCTAGATACAAAAGCTGGCTTAATGAGTCTACCTAATTCATCAACATATATATAATCCAGACAATCATAATTATACGAATCACCACAAAGCATCATATTCTTATTTCTTTCGTCCATCATTTTGTTGAGTAATTGTTCAAATGGTTGAACTAATGGTAACGTTCTAAGACTTGATTGATTTTTAGCACGATCTTTTTCTTTTCTAACAACTTTACCTTTTAGCGTATATTCAGTAACAGTATGATTGATAGTAATTGTTTTTCTATCAAAGTCTATAGCACTCCATTTAAGCCCTACAACCTCTTCTCTACGTAATCCATAGAAAGAACCAAGTAAGACTGCAAATTCGATTCTTTGGCCTTTAACAACTTCAAATAACGCTTTTAATTCATCATCACTATATGCACTACCTTCATACTTTTCTGGTCTAGGAACTTGTACCTGATCAGCAGGATTCTTAACTATCAAATCAATATTTTTGGCATATTCAAGAGCTTTACGAATATTCGCATGACGTCTTTTTACTGTTGAAGCTTTGACTGGTGGATATTCTATACCATCTAGTTCAAAACCATTAATACTATTTGTATAATACTCTTGTATATCAATAACATTAAGTGATGATAAAGTAATGGCTTTTGAGTTAAAATAAGGAGCAATGCGATGATAAATATTCATACTATAAGAGGTATAAGTATTTTCTTCTATAGTATTCTTCTCAATATTCTCTAGCCAATATATAAGATAATCAGAGAAAAGCATATCTTTGCCAAACACTATTCGCTTGTTACTATCCGCAGGTGTTTTTAAAGCTTCAGATTTTGAAACTACTGTTTTAATAATTGGTTTTCCAGTTTTCATTCTTATCTCATTTTTTATTCTGTTTCTTTCTAATGCATCATCTTCCTTTG